>NZ_JAUBRK010000118.1:0-9635 GCF_036701825.1 Microcoleus sp. MOSTC5
ATTTTACTGATGATAGGTAAAAAAGTGATTGTAGTTTTTATCAGTATTTATACTCATAACATAAGTGACACGCTCCCAACGTGATAATACCGTCCGGCATGAATAACGGATGTCAGGAAGAAGGAATAAGGAAGAAGAAGGAAGTTCGGCAACGGATTCGCTCGACGGATGTAACGGATGTCAAGAAGAAGGAAGAAGAAATAAGGAAGAAGGAAGAAGGGAAATGCAATTAAAGCAATGATTTCAGCAGTCAAGAATGTCGCCGGGAATTGGGCGCGGTTACTACTTCTTCCTTCTTGGTTCGGCTAGAGTTATGAAAAATTAATCGAACGGCATACAAAAAAATGGAAAAATGGTGTAATCTCCCACTTTTCAAAATTTTTATTTGTGTGCTGTTTTCTGGTTTTGTAACTCTTGTTCTTGCATCTGCAATAACTCGGGAACTGTTACGAAAATGTAGCCTTCCTTTCTCAATCGAGCAATAATATCAGGCAAAGCTTTTACAGTTCTAGATCGATTGCCACCGCCGTCGTGCATCAACACAATGCCGCCGGAATTTGCCTGCCTCATCACGTTGTCCATCAAAGATTCCGTAAGAGTGCGCCAATCAAAAGAATCAGCAGACCATATCACAACTGCATAATTTTTCTTTTGAGCGTAAGCTACCAATCCATTGTTTAAAATGCCTCCGGGCGGGCGAAACATCGATGTTTTGACGCCCGTCAACTCCTCAATTAAGGATGAAGTACGATCGATCTCGCGAGCTGCACCGTCTTCGTTATACTTAAGGTATTCGTGGTTCCAAGTATGGTTGCCGATCGCGTGACCTGCTGCTGCGACCTGTTTGCCAATTTCGGAATAAGTTTTCAGGTATCTTCCTACCCAGAAGAATGTAGCCTTAATATTGTTTTTCTTGAGAATATCTAGGATTTGTGTAGTTGTTGTCGGCCAGGGGCCGTCGTCAAATGTCAGGGCGATCGCCTTGTGCTGGGAGTCGAGTTTCGCGTGACTAATAGTTGTACCTTGAAACTGCGACGGTACGGCTGATTGAAAGCGGGTTTCCTGCAATTGGGCTAGAGCCTGTTGGGAAAATTCAACTCGATGCGCGATCGCCTCGGAGAACTTATTAATATTGAACATCGGCTGTTTTTCTTGCGAGTGGGATACCGCCAAGACTTGTGCCTGAATCGGTTCCAATCGCTGATTTGCCCGCAAGTTAATCGGCAACGTCACACCCAGCAAAAAACTTGCTGTAGCGGCCAGAAAAGCAACGATTAACGTTTTTCGCTGCCTCAACAACCGTTTCATTTTTGTCACGTCATTCTCTCCTTCACACCTTGCACAGTTAATTCTAGATTTTATGTTGATATCAAGTTAATCCACTTTAGAACAATACTTCGGAAAGTTTTTGATTGCCAACAGTAGAAGTAGGGTTCCAGGGCAATATGCTTGCACAGGACAACGCTGACTACAATCTCAAAACCTAATTTCAATTGTGCGGACTCGCGGCCTTGCTAAACCGGGTTTGGTTTCTTCGTAGATTTATCGTGACTGGCCGCAAAACTCGTAGAAACCGGGTTTCTAGCTACCTATGCGCGGGCAATGAAACTGTCGGAAGTATTGTTAGAAGATACTCTTCAATTAGATGGCACCTAAAGATGCTACTGCAAATGACCGATCGCGGGGAAGTCCGTCCGGATAAAAAAATTTAAGACTTCTTCGCCAGAAATCCCCTAACCCATGAAAACGCGGGATGCTTGAACTTTTTCCCCAGCTAGGGGGACGGCGCTCAAATCGGGTTAATGGCACGATATTCTTAGGGACTCAGGCCGCATCGGCCCGCGCCCCTACCTGACACTGCAAGTTGGTTTAACCGGATTTGATATGAGGCGATCGATCGCGCGCCCCCAGCGTCGTAAAATTAACTTTTAGGGCCGATTTTCTGTTTGTACAAGCCGACAATCCGATCGATAACTTCAGCAACAGTCAGATTGTCTGTTTGAATTTCCACAGCATCGGCCGCTTTGCGCAAAGGTGCAACCTCGCGGGTGCTGTCCTTTTCGTCCCGCAGGGCAATGTCTTGTTCCAACTGTGCCAAGCTAATATTAGCCCGATCGGTGTCTTTAAGTTCTAACAGCCGCCTGCGCGATCGCTCTTGTACCGAAGCCGTCAAAAAAATCTTCAGTTCCGCATCGGGAAACACGTTAGTGCCGATATCGCGGCCTTCTGCTATAATTCCGCCTTTTGTGCCGCAGCGCCGCTGTTCCTCCACCAGAAACTGTCGCACGGCGGGAATTGCCGCCATTTCCGAGACGCGGGATGTCACTTCCAAACTGCGAATTGCCTCGGTTACGTCTTCGCCGTTAATCTTCAACATCTTTGATGCGGGATCGAGGTTGTATTCTAAATAACTGGAACTGATTAATTCGGCGATCGCGCATTCGTCGGAAATCGGCGTATCTGTTTTCAATGCCAGCCAAGTCAGCGCCCGATACATCGCGCCGGTATCCAGATAAAACAAGTTAAGAGCTGTTGCTGCAAGGCGAGTTACAGTAGATTTGCCAGCTCCCGCCGGGCCGTCGATCGCCACAATTGGCCGCCGATTCCTAAGAATTATATTGTCAATCAAGCGAGTAGAGCCGACTCTGGCTGCCACGGCTAAAAGTCCTGCTGTTTCCACAACCTGCAAGGGCGTCAAAGTGTCGGGATCGACGAGTTCGGCGTATTCGAGCTTGACTGCTGGCTCTCCTGCAACTGCTGCGCGCGCGGCAGCGAGTGCGGCCGGCGCGGTGCGATCCCCTGAAGCAAAAGTTTCCGAAGCTTGTTGCAGTGCGCGGTAGAGTACGGAGGCTTGCTGTTTTTGCTCTGGTGTTAAATACTGATTGCGAGAACTCATTGCCAGTCCCGACTCTTCGCGGACGATCGCACCAGCGACAATCTCTACAGGCAAGTTCAAATCAAAGACCAGCTTCCTAATCATTGCTAGCTGCTGGGCATCTTTCTGACCGAAATAAGCTTTTGTCGGCTGCACCAAACTCAAAAGTTTAGTCACAATTGCCGCGACGCCCTGAAAATGACCGGGCCTCGACTTGCCGCACAAAACCGATGTCATCGCCGGCGGCGGTACTACTTGAGTTAATGATGAAAGGTGAATCTCTATATGTTTTTGGGCGGTTTTCTCTGTTTCTGTGCGATCGACTGCTTGGTTGCCGAACATTTCGGTTGCTGAGGGAGCAAAAATGACATCAACCCCAGCTTGTTCGCACAACAGCCGGTCTTGCTCGAAATTCCGAGGATAATCTTGAAAATCTTCTGTCGGCCCAAATTGCAGCGGGTTGACAAAAATGCTGACCAGGGCGATCGCATTTTCTTGCCTTGCCCGCTGGATCAAGCTTAGATGCCCTGCGTGCAAAGCTCCCATCGTCGGCACCAAACCGACTGTCACATGAGGTGCAGCAGACTTTTGTGAATTTAAGTAGCAGCGAAGTGCTGCAATGGTAGTAAAGAGGCGCACCGGTAGAATCTCCTGAAGGCATTCGGCAGAATACAGAATTTATTTGTCAGAATTTGTTCGATCTGACCTCTTGCACCGATATTAGCAACAAGCTCGCGTACAAGAGAGCGGGACTATGGCGACGAGTGCAAGATGTGAGTTTTATTCTAGTTTCTGCCTTCTACACTTCGGATAAATTTTGTATTCTGCCTTAGAGTACCGTTCAGCGTCCAACTGTTGTTTGCTGCTGCGGTTCTATCACTTCGATTTCCACTCTCGCAACGCCGCTGCTCATCATTCCCAGCACGCTGGCGGCACCGGCGGACAAGTCAATGAGCCGATCGCCCACATAGGGGCCGCGGTCATTAATGCGGACGACTACGGTGCGGCCGTTGTCGAGGTTTCTCACCATGACTCTAGTTCCGAAGGGCAAGTGGCGGTGGGCTGCGGTCAAATCATTTTGATTGAAACGCTCGCCGCTGGCGCTGAGGTTGCCGTCAAATCCCGGGCCGTACCAGGAAGCCCAGCCGCTGAGGCGCACTTGAACTGGGCCCAGAGACAGCACGGGGGATTCTGGCTGGGGTTGGCCTGCGACTTCTTGCAGGGGTGGGGCGTTGCCCAGAAGGCGGCGGAGGCGATTGGTTGCTTGCAGGGCGTCTCGGCTAAAGTTGCTGGTGGTGTCCGGGAGGATGGTTTCGGCGTTGATGTTTACCAAGTCCTCACCGTTTGCCTGGATAATGTAGCGATCGCCTTTTTCCCACTTAACGGTAATGCTGTTCGGATCGATGTTGTTGCGGGCTAGCTGGTTGAGTCTTGCTGCTAAGCTCGATGCCCGCCACACGGGATCGGGTTCTTGGGTGCGGTCGTTGCTGGCAATGTTTCCAACTTTGGGATTTTCTTTGGCGCCCGCTACTTGCATCTGACTGCTAGCACCGGCTTTGCTGTCGCCAGTTTCTCCCAAAAGCGTGTTTTTTTCCGGACTGGCGTTCACAAAGGTGATGACTGGAATGTTTCGCACGTAGACTGTCGCTGCTTGTCGCCCGTCCAAGTCGTGGGGCTGAATTTTGGCGATCGAGTCTCGGTCAATGTCAGCTCTTGCTTGGTACTGATACTGTCCGACTTTTTGTGCTTCGACCTGAGTCGCGTTTAACTGCGGGGACGGTTCGGTGGAAATTACTTGCTTAGAAGCCTGAGAGTTTTGCTTGCCGGCACCTGTTGCTTGTGCGTGACAAGAGGATGCCGTTCCTACCACAGGAACTAACAGGACAGCGAGTAGAGCACCAACAAATTTTTCCTTCATACGTCCATTTTTGTGAAGAGCCATTGCCAACCGAGATTGGAGGATTGGCCGTTTGGCGGCGGGCGTCAAGGATTTCTCTCTTGCCCTTCGCCATTCCCCCGTGAGTCAAGGCAAAGTATCGGGGTGCGTTTTTGCTTTAATGCTTCAGCCCAAATAAATTTGGCTGAAATTTCCCTGACACTTGACAACTCATACTCGATTCGCAATTTGTGTTTTGTTCACGAACTGCAACAGACTACCACAAACTTTTGCGGTTGGGGATCGCTGCGATCGCGATTTTCACCAAATCTTCATTAAATTTTCTCAGAACTCTCTATCATAAAATCCTTTAGTTCTAGTGCTTACAGCCGTTTCAGCCATTCCTGAAAAATTTACAAAATTTTACACAAATTTATTGTTTTTTGTGGGCTGCCAAATGGCTAGTGTGAAAAAAGCTGTTTGTCAACTGTTATGGGAATAAACTAAAAATTAGAAATCGATTTGGCGGACTTATGGATTATCGAGAAGCAGGTGTGGATGTTGAGGCGGGCAGAGCTTTTGTCTCGCGCATCGGGAGTATGGTCAAGAGCACGCACCGATCGGGTGTTTTGGGCGGATTCGGCGGGTTTAGCGGTTTTTTCAGCGTCCCGGAGGGTTTAAAAGAGCCGGTGATGGTTTCGGGTACTGATGGCGTTGGGACTAAGTTGAAATTAGCCCACAATCTTGATCGGCACGACACGGTAGGTATCGACTTGGTGGCGATGTGCGTCAACGACGTGCTGACATCCGGGGCCGAACCCCTCTTTTTTCTCGATTATTTGGCGACGGGAAAGTTAAATCCCGAACAATTAGCTGCGGTGGTGGCCGGGATTGCTGACGGTTGCAAGCAAGCGGGCTGTGCTTTGCTAGGAGGGGAAACGGCAGAAATGCCCGGTTTTTACCAAGCGGGAGAGTACGATTTGGCGGGGTTTTGCGTGGGAATTGTCGAAAAGAGCAAATTGTTGGACGGTTCGCGGGTGCGGGTGGGAGATGTGGCTGTGGGGCTGGCGAGTTCGGGCGTGCACAGCAACGGTTTTAGTTTGGTGAGAAAAATTGCGGGCGATTGGGGTTTTGATTGGCATTCCCAACCCGAACAGTTAGGCGGCAAAAGTTTAGGAGAAGTGCTGTTAACTCCGACTACAATTTATGTTAAACCAGTTCTCGAAGCAATTAAGAGCGGTTTAGAAATTCACGGCATGGCTCACATTACGGGCGGCGGTTTGCCGGAAAATTTGCCACGCTGTTTGGGGACAAATCAATCTGTGAAAATTGACAGCAATAGCTGGCCAAATTTGCCTATTTTCCAGTGGATTGCTGAAGCCGGCCAAGTTGCAACAGCAGATATGTTCAATACTTTTAATATGGGGATTGGGTTTGTGCTGTTGGTCGCTCCCAGGGAAGTAGAACAGGCTGTAAAATGGTTTGAATCTCAGGGAATTGGTGCTTGGGCGATCGGCGAAGTAATTGAGGGGAACGGAGAATTGATAATGGGCTTCGATTAATTTTAATTGAATGAATATAAAAAAAAATCCTTTTTTTTTATGGTTAAAAGCTTGACTCTAAGCATTCAATAAAGTACAATCAAATAATGGGAGTGGTAGCAAAATTTAAATTTAAGCTACCACTCCCATTATCTAAAACATACCACAAAAATTCCCAAAAAGTCAATAGGTAATAGTTTCTTTTTTTAGGGCGGATTTTTCAACAATATTGTCAGAAACTCTGTTTATTGAACAATACTTTAACCAACTTTAATTTGTATTCGTGACTTTTAATATGGGCATTGAGTTTGTAGTGTTGGCCGATCGCCCAAAAGTAGAACAGGCTGTTAAATAAGCTGTGGGTGATGACAAAACTACTGGCAACTTGGGCGATTGGGTGCGGTTGAATTTCGATACTAGCTTTACTGGAACTGATGGTTTGAGAACGCGGTTGCAAGCAAGAAACAACGGTCAGTACGATCGCCCTATTGGCACTCCCATGACTCGCACCAACTTTGACGGGGATAGCGGCTCTCAAATCACCCTCGATAAACAATGTTAAAAGTTGTGCATTGCGGAGATTTTTTAAATATAAGTTAGTGCACAATGATCTATCTTTAGCCCTGGGCGTATTAATACATTTATAACCGGGTTTTTTACCCTTGTTAAAGGCTAATTATGCAGTTTGTTTGTCCCTCAAACCCGGTTTATGGCAACCCATGCCTCCAGGAGGATATCTTCCTTTACAAGGGTGACTTGATTCCGATTTGTGGTATATTTTCTGGGCGAGGGGATTTTTTAGGACAATGTTCGATATGAAACGTTTAAAATTAAAATCAATGCTGGCTGCGGCGATCGCGATCGCCTTTTGCTTAATTGCGATCGCCAGCTACGCCCAAGCCAACAAAACTTTAACACTTGCGACTTCCCCAGACTACCCGCCCTATGAATTTAAAGATACGGCTGTTAGCGGCAACGAAATCATCGGTTTTGACATCGAAATTGCCAAATATATTACTAAAGAATTGGGGTACAAGCTGAAAGTAATTGGCATGGATTTTAACGGCTTAATTCCCGCTTTGCAGGCGGGAAGAGCCGATTTTGTGATGGCTGGAATGACTCCCACAGCAGAAAGGAAAAAAAATGTTAATTTTTCTGACCTTTACTACGAAGCTCAAAATACAATTGTCGCCAATAAAGGCAGCAACTTGACCAAAGCTGAAGATTTAGCGGGGAAAAAAGTAGGCGTTCAACTCGGAAGCATTCAGCAGGAAGCTGTGAAAAAAATGACCGGGGTGCAACTGGTTTCTCTGAATAGGATTCCTGACATCATTCAAGAAATTAAATCGAACCGCATCGCGGCGGGAGTGATCGAGGATACTGTTGCTACGGGTTATGCAGCAGCGAACCCGGACTTGGAATTTAACACAATCCCGAATACTGAAGAAAGCGGTTCGGCGATCGCCTTTAGCAAAGGTTCGAGATTAGTTCCAGAATTCAACCGAGTCCTCCAGCAAATGAAAGCCAGCGGTCAAATTAAGCAACTAGCTACTAAGTGGTTTTCTCGACCAATTCAGCAAGAACCCGCTCGAGCAAATCAGCCTGCGGTATCGTCCAAGTTCGGGTTAGATTTTGGCAAGATCTTGCCGAGTTTGCCTTATATTTTGTCCGGGATTGGGGTAACGCTCACTTTTACCTTGCTGTCGGCATTTCTCGGATTTATCTGGGGAATCGTGCTGTCTCTGTTTAAGATTTCTAGCATTAAACCGCTGTTCTGGTTTGCCGCTGCTTACACCTCTATTTTTCGAGGAACGCCCCTAATATTGCAGTTGACTTTAGTTTATTTTGCAACGCCGCAGCTTACGGGCTATAATATATCGGCGCTGCAAGCTGGCGTGATTACTTTTTTCCTGAATTCTGGGGCTTATATTTCCGAAACAATCCGCGCCGGAATTCAAGCCGTAGATAAAGGTCAAAAAGAAGCTGCCGAATCGCTTGGTGTTCCCTACAAACTGATGATGGGCGATATTATCTTGCCGCAAGCGTTGAAAAACATCTTGCCTGCATTGGTGAATGAAAGTATTGCTTTGCTGAAGGATTCAGCTTTAGTTTCAGTAATTGGCGTAGAAGACTTGCTGCGCCGCGCTACAATTGTGGGAGCAGAAAAGTATATTTACTTTGAACCTTTGATATTTGTCGGCGCAATTTATTATTTGATGGTGCTTAGTTTAACTTGGGGGGCCAATGTACTCGAACGCAGACTCCAAACTAGCAGTTAAGGTCGATCGCCTGTATAAATCTTTTGGCAATCTGAAGGTTTTGCGCGAGATAACTACTGAGATTCATACAGGAGAAGTGATTGCCATTATCGGCCCTTCGGGGTGCGGCAAGTCTACTTTTTTGCGGTGTTTGAATTTACTGGAAATTCCGACTTCTGGACACATATACATTGACGGAGTGGATATTACTTTGCCGAAGGCAGATATTCTGAAAATCCGCCAGAAAGTGGGGATGGTTTTTCAGCATTTCCACTTGTTCCCGCACATGACTGTGCTGCAAAATGTGATGTATGCGCCTGTAAAGGTGAAGCAGGTTGCTAAGAATGAGGCGCGTCTGAAGGGGTTAGAATTGCTGGAAAAAGTGGGTTTGTCAGATAAGGCTGAGGTTTATCCTTCTAAGCTTTCGGGGGGACAAAAACAGCGGGTGGCGATCGCCCGCTGTTTGGCTATGGAACCGGAGATTTTGTTGATGGACGAACCGACTTCTGCACTCGATCCAGAAATGGTTAAAGAAGTGTTAGATGTGATGAAAGCTTTGACGAAAACGGGAATTACAATGGCAATTGTAACTCACGAAATGGGTTTTGCGCGGGAAGTCGCCCACCGGATTTTGTTTTTGGATGGCGGAAAGGTGGCGGAAGATGTGCCACCGCAGGAGTTTTTTAGTAACCCTCAGTGCGATCGCGCCAAGCAATTTCTGGAAAAAATGCTTTAATTCATATAATAATTAGAGTTTTTAACCGCAGAGGACACAGAGTTAGAGGAGAAAGAGACAGTTGCGGTAGAGTGCGTCAGGTTGGAGGTGCTCGATCGCCACGGAAAGTATAATAATGTCGATCCGATGATTAACTTGGTAATTTTGTTAGAAAAAGGAGAGAATTCTTTGAATCACCTGGGTATTAAAATCTTTCGGAAAGCGGTCTCTTTCCTGAGCGTGATCGAGAAAGAAAGTCTTGGGATAATAAGCAAGACAGGCTTCCATCTCGCTAATAGACCTCTTGCAAAATAATTTTATGATATAATGAAAAGTTTTGCTGAGAGTTGATTGAATCCCAACTCCTAAC
>NZ_JAUBRK010000119.1:0-9611 GCF_036701825.1 Microcoleus sp. MOSTC5
CAAACGTACTGAATCTACGGCTTGGGGAAGACGTGGTTAATCTGGTGTTACAAGCACCGGGTTACCGCGCATCAATCTTCCTCACCATTTACGATCGCAGGCTTCTTACATCATGTCAAGAGGAGCGGAACCGATAGCACCGACACCGCACCGACACCGCACCATTACTGGGTAACGCTTTCAGCGATTTGCACCAACCGCACCAACCGCACCAACCGCACCAACCGCACCCAGTGAACCGGACACCGAACCAAACGAACCTTTACTTCGTTGGAAGCACTTCCAATGGCACTTCCAGCACTTCGCTCCAGGGCGTAGTGAATGAAGTAACTTCCACTTCCACTTCTTCGACACAAAAAGGGGTTGAAGTTTGAAAGCCGAGTAAATCCCCGGCATAACCGGGGTTTATTTCTACAGTCTCTGGGATGTGTCGTCACAGGACTCCTTCAGTTTCTCCGAAAGTAGCTTTACAGACAATTTCAGGTCTTCGAGATCCATCTTGGATTTCTTGCGCTGCTTTATAACCTGGTTAACCACGTCAAGCAAATCATGAGTTTTTAGGTCTTTTAGCTCTAACAGTTCACTGGCAGGTGCTGAATTTTGTTTCAGGTCGGCGAGCTGCACTTCAATTTCTTCCCGATCGGCGCGCTCTGTGGCAAGTTGCGATCGCAATTCCTGCACCTGGCGTTCTAGTTTTTTGGTGACTGCGGTATTGGATTCTAGAAGCGCGGCATAGTCAGCTTTTAATTTCTCGTTCTCTGCTTGTAAGTTACCTATCTCAGTCTGTAACTCGCTATATGTAACTTCATCAGGCTTGAGCAACTCAGGGGAATCACTCAAGCCCTCAATTTTCCCGGCAGTTCACTCAGTAAAGCTTCTAAGGTTTCTTGCAGCGCTTGGACTTGAGATTTTAAGGCAGTAAACTCCTCAATAGTAACCCGGTCTGTAACTTTGTCTGTAACTACTCGATCGCTTTTCTCTGTAACTTCTGCAACCTTGTCTGTAACCCGTGGCTGTGGGGGGATGTTGAGGGCTTCCGCAATCTCTTCAAGCTTTTCTATGGTCATCTCTGATGACTTGCCGACATATTTCTTGTGCAGTCTCCCCGCTATCTTTTTGTAGCCGTACCAATAATCGCCAGTCCTGGTTGTTTCCTTACGGACTGTGAACGGCTTAAGTGATTCCCCATCTGGCTCAAACCTGAAAGAACTGATTGACGCTAACCACTCCAAACCTTCAGGAGACTCTAAATGGGCATAATAAAAACGAGAGTCACGAGAGTCGCCCTCTTCAGGCTGTACGCGACCTTGCCATACCGATGGAATTGCCATAAATTACCTACCAAGTTTGGTTGACTTTGTAGGTAACAGTTACCTGTAAGTTACATACTAAACTTAGCAGATTCTGTAGGTAACAGTTACCTGTAAGTTACATACTAAATATAAGTAACTTACAGGTAACTGTCAAGGGTTGCAGAAAAGTATTTTGGGTAAACCACAGGTACACAGTAATTTGCCTTCTGTTCACCAGCCACTACAGCACAACTTTAATGTTCAGCCCACCAAAAATAAAATCTTTGACGGGCTGAAATTGTTATTGCTGGTGTGGCGTTCTGAGAAAATATTGATACCCCTATCAGCTCTCAGAACATGAACTATTCTACTAAACTGTCGCGCCGAAAACTGCTGCTACTGTTGGGCGGAAGTTTATTGGCTGCCACAACAATCTCCGCTCCATCCGAGGCCGCAAAGAAGGGAGGGAGAATTCGTATCGATCGCTATCCGCGAAACCGAAACCGCAACAACGACGATGCAACTCCATCTCCGACACCTTCTCCCGCTCCGCCGCCAGCACCGGAGCCGTACCGCCCGACTTCTCCAGTCATGATGTTTGGAGTCGGAGGCGGAGTCCTCGGCGCATTTGGATGCTTAGGTGCGTGGCTGGTGAAAATGAATCAGAAACCCGCTCCAGCGGCTCCAAGTCCGCCAGCGCGGAAATTGAAAGCTGTAAAGAAAGCAGCCCCCGAAGTTGCTGACTGGTACGTATTCAGATCGGGTAAACCTGAAGGGCCGTATACCGCACTGCAACTTTGGGAAGTTCAGAAAATTACAGATCGCACCAAAGTTCGGCGGGGTGAAGCCGACTGGCAGCGCGCCAGCGAAGTCCCAGAACTGGCAAAATACCTCAGTAAAAAATAGGCAACAGATTAATGTTTATTCTCAACAAACGGCTAGTCAGTATCAACAACCGAGTTTTTTAAACTCTCTGGGGACTGAGTTAACCGCACAGAAGGGAATTCAGGCTGTAGGTCGTTTAATCTCTGTTTCCCGCCGTAAGAAAGCATTGATAAAGCGCTCACGGCTCCCCTGACTTGGGCGTCGCTGACTTCTAGATATTTCTGCAACTCTGTCAGGGTGCGGTGGCCGCTGACTTGCTGGATGACCCGCAGCGGAATGCCGGCGTTGCTCATCTCGGTGAGGGCCGTTCTTCTAAAGCTGTGGGTGCTAGCTCCTTCAATGCCGACGCGCTTGCAGGCTTCTCTGAGGATAACGGCGGCCGAGTCGCTGGTGATGTGCCGCCAGTGGTGTCCGGGGTGGCGGCTGGGGAATAGGTAAATGGGGCCGACGTGGGGTTGCCAGACGGTCAAGAGCGATCGCAAATCTTCGATAACCGGGATGGTGCGGGTTGCTAGTTTGCCCTTGGTTGCCGCTTTCCTGATGTTTACAGAGGCTCTGACCCTACCAGTCGAGGTATAGACATCCTCGGTCAGCATCGAGCAAGCCTCGGCGATGCGAGCGGCCGTGTAGAGGCAAACTCCGAATAGTGCTCTATCTCTATCCGATTGCAGCCCCTCGGCAAACAGCAGCTCTATTTCAGGGTGCGACAGAATCGCCGCTTGCCCGTGCCTGTCTATTTTCACCGCCATGTTCCTAACTCCTTGCAGCAATTAAACATCATGTTGGAGCCTCCCACAGCATATTGTTCGGGAAGACTAGCATCTCGCTCCACTCCCCGCATTTTGTTTCGTACAGGACTCGGTAGCGCGTCCCGTACTCGCACCAGCCGATTATCTTGGCCGCCACCCACTTGCCCCAGCGGCTAACCCAGCCCGTCGAGTTTGCGATCGCAGGTTCTGCGATGGGAGGTTCTGTCTCTATGTCAGGGATGGTTCCACCTACCCCTAAATTTGTATCAAAAACAGGGGGAGGTGGAACCGCTTCAAGTGCTTGCACTGCAAGAAGTTCAGCTTCTTTTAGTTCGGCAATTTTTTTTGCTTGTCTTTTGGCTGTCAGAGCGGCCAATTCGTCCCAATTTTTACGGGTGCTTAGCTCGTCATCGAACGAGTACACCCAGTGCAGCACGCCGTTCTGTTTCGTTCTGCGTCCGATGAGCTTGTAACCTATTAGACTCAGCAATTGATTCAACCACTGCATCGGCTTCATCTTGCCCGGATGTCCGAGAAGGTTGGCGATGGCTTTCTTTTTGCAGCGATCGTGAAGCTCGATAACTTCAAAGTCGTCCCCGCTCCAATCCTTGCTGGAATCCAAAAACTTCTCCAGACCTAGGGCATGAAGTGTTCTGATTCTTAGGTAGCGATTGGAGAAATCACCCAAAAATTCTTGCTTGCCAGCCAACAATCTAGAACGCTGCAAATATTCTGAGTCCTCTAAGTTCTCAAATTGCCAAGCCGCGTCAAGCTGTGATAAGAGCGATCGCTCGTCAAACCTCACCCGGCGCACAAACTGCCAGCTCCACAGTTCAGACTCTTCAATTCCTGGTAGTCGCGCTTTCAGTAAAGCTTTGATACTCTGACACCGTTCCGGCCATGCAGCACTATAGTTCCGCTTAATTTCTAAGGCTTGTGTCAAGTCAATGTCGGGAGCGTTGAAAATCTCCTGAGCTTCCCTATCCTTGCACTCTTCCTTTGCCACGGCGTGTCCGTCGTCGCTACATTCGGCCGCTGTCACTTGCTGCACGGAGTAACCACCGAGCTCGAAAGCTTTGAGCAAATATTCTCGTAAGTTCAAACGTTCTAGCTCTGCTTTGACCAAAAATTTTGCTAGCAATCTTGTGTGAGGCGTGTCAAGCTGGGCACGATAATCATCCAGATATTTTTGAAACAGTGCTTCATCATTTAGCAGCAAAGTCAGTTCATCGTGTCCCGCGTCGAAAAAAGATTTGATGATATCAGCTTCAAACAAGCCACCACTGCTGCGACTTCTCAGCCCGCGTTCGGGGCAAAGAACGACGATTCTCTCAGGGTGGCGAACCCGGCGGCTCATCTGGGTAAACTCATCAACTCCGAGTACCCCCACAAACCAGCAAAAAACGTCAGAGAAATAATCTCGAATGCTAATGTCTATACCGCTTTCAAACGTCGGGCTGAAAATTATCCACGCTGGCTTATGCTTTTGGATGTAAGCGTCGGGTGTCTTTTTTAATTCTTCTGCCCAAGGCTCAGTCACGGTTTTTGAAGTCAACAGCAGTCCCGGGCCGTGGGATTCTCCCAGCCTTAAAGCCAGAGCCTCGGCATCCCGCAGCGAGTCTGTGGCGACAGCGGGGCAAGGACTTTTGAGAATTTCAGCGCTCAGCCACTTTTTAGATTTTTTCCCCGCGTTTACAAAAAATATGGGGGGAGTATCACCCGTGAAATCATTCTGAATTTTGATTGACCGCTTACCAGAAACCTTAGCAATGTAATCAACCACGATGTCGGACTGGTTGCCATCCAGCAAGATGACACGATCGGCCAGCTTGCAGATTATTCCTAGCCGCTCAAGAATTTCTAGCCGCTTCCCAAAAAGTGTAGAGGACGTTAGCGCGTGTTTAATGGCTGACACTGACTCGTCAAAGATGACCGTCATCCCTCGGATGTGGTTCACAGAGTTCTCAAACATCTCGATTGGAAGCTTGAGCAAGGAGTCTACGCAGAGGCTTAAGCGGCCGTCGGGGTCTTTGGTGAAAAGATAACCTTGGTGCTCGTCCCAGTGGTTGCTACCCCATTTTTCGCACTGCTGCAAAAGTAAGCTGTTGCGGTAGCCTAAATTTATCTGTAACCCGCGCGGGTCGGTCGCAACTTCATTCTTAACCCATTCTGTTTTCCCCGTCCCCAGCCCCGATTTTATTGCGGTGACTGTGCCGGATTCTGGCGCGGGCGCGTCAAAGTATTTGGAGTTGATCGTGCGATCGGGAGTGAACCCGCGAAGCCTCAGCCATTTTTTCAGCTTCCAATCTTCCGAGGGTTCCTGAGAAGCTTCAGCAATAACGGCGTCGATGTCCCCTCCAGCAACCAGGAAGTCGTCAACCCCTTTAGCCGGGCCGGGAAACTTGCCGATTTTAGCGATCGCACTTTTGAACAATTCTCTGAGTGTGCTGGCTGCTTTGAACTCTGGGCTGTTGGAATAGTCCCCAGTGCGGTAGTCGAAGATGATAGTGATTACACGATTTGCTGTGTCAAGCGGTTGGAGCGCTTCGTGCAGTTGTCGGGCTGTTGCCCTTTGATATTGTGTGCCGTCGGGGTTGGTTACCCAGTCCCCGCGCTCGGTGACTCTGTAACCGGTGTTGATACCGGGCAACCCGATCGCAGCATAGCCGCGACTGATTAGTGCCAGGGCCTTCTTTTCCCCTTCTGTCAGAACTACCGGGCAATCGGTAGACTTTACCCATTCCCAAAACTTAGAAGCATCTCCACACATTAGGAGCGCAGCTAACATGAGCGGGTTATTGCAAAAAATAAACTTAGCAAGCTGTGGATCGACTAATCCGAGGTCAAAGAAGGCTGGCATCGGCAAACCAGCTTTTTCGGCTATCCTTTCCCAGAGTCCGACGCTCACAGTTGGGAAGAAAATTTTTAAAGGCTTGCCGTGGGGTTGGCTATATCTGCGCGGTTCCCACTTGCCTGTTCTTTTGTTCTTGCTAAAGGCGATTGGTGGGCCGCCTAACTGTCGAAAGCGGCCATTGACTATAAAGCCTATAGTTTTTTCGCACTTTGTATAATTTCTCTTTGCTTGGTTGCTTCCGCTGCTGGTATTGGTTGTGGGGTCTGTGTCGCGAAAAAGCAGATCGTAAATATCGATACCACTCGCAGGCTCTATACTTTGTATAAAGGCTATCGGGTCAATCCCTGACTTGATTACACAATCTTGATAGGCTAAATCTACTGCTTGTGAGGTTATGCTTTCTGATATCATAGTGAGAACGATTCTTATTCTGAATCGCTATCACCCGAAATACAAACCGACTCCTGAAAATTTTAGACGTGTTTACGGTAAACTGGACTTAATCTTTTATTGTGAAAGCTCCCTTGGCGGGGAGTTTGGAGTCTGTTGCTACTTTCGGGTGGTAGCAGTTTTTTTTGGGCTTCGGTACTACACCGATTAAATCTAAATATACCGTGAAACCGCCCTTCAGCGATCGACCCTTTTAGGGTTTTGAAAAACACGCAGTAAAAGTCACGCAAATAAGTCGATTAGTAGTTTCAACCCCTGACCCCTTCCTTCACACGGAAGGGGTCAATTAATAGGCACTTACCTATCACTTGGCTGTTTGACTGACATTTTGTGAATCTACGTTGCGACCATTTTTGATTTAGTCGAACGGTCAGAAGATCTGTATTAGTGTCTGAGTAACGGTTGTAGCCACCAACTTTAATTTGAGATTTGTCATTTGCACCTCAACTGCACCTCAACGCGGTGCGGGGCTAGCCTCAAAACGTTATCTGGTGGCGGTTCTGGGAGATTTTTAATTGAACTGAATGTGCTTGAAACCTAATAGGTTTCGGTTTTCGTTATGCACGTAAGAATGCGGGTTTCGAGTGATTTTTATTTGAACGGATTAAGCCACAAACTATAGGGTTGTCAATTCTTTCTACACAAAATAGGCAGAGTGCAGCGGTGGAAAATCTCGTTCTGCGAGTTATAACGGTTTAAATACAGAAATACATATGTTTTGTGCCGTAGAGAGGCAGTTATAGCAAGGGTTTCAGGGCTATATTTTGGAGAATGGGGAAAGTGTGTCCCCTCCCTCTCGGTCGTGTTTGCTAGGTGACTGGAGTGTACAAGGAAACTCTAAGGGTTTCCGATCTTGCACGTTGGGTCTGACAGTGTTCTGGAGTGTACAAGGAAACTCTACAAGTTTCCGATCTTAGACGCAAACTCTGACTACACTCTGACACCATCACAAACCCGTAGGGTTTGTGAATTTGACAACATACTCACAACACGCGCTGAAAATTCCCTCCACTTGGCCGCCAAATCCTCCCAGTTTTGAGAGAACTCTGACCACACTCTGACTACATCAGGAAGGCCTACGCCCTTCCGACTTTGTTTACATACCAACAACCAGTGCAGTGAATTTTTGCGCGCCATGTGCTATGCTCTGCTACTTTTTTGCTTTTCAGGTGTTAACCGGGTATACCTACTCCGGCAAGCTGCGGCCGGGAGGCAGGCCATAAGCCAGCCCCCTCCCGGCGCACGTTACTACTCACATCAACACAAGGTGGCACTACGGTATATCGCTTGTTGAGGGTTGTTAATTGGAGAAATAGTATTACTATTTCTCCATGTTGCTGCTGTGTTGTTGACTTCGGAAACCTTTAGATTCCCTGTGTTGTTGAAATGTTGTTGAAAAATGCAAAGAGTTTTTACTTCGCTTCGCGGCCAAGAGGCAGGTCACAAGTCAGCCCTCTCTCGACCCATATCAAATGCCAGAGCGTAAGACTAGCTGACCAGTCTCAAGTCACATTCCCTGCTCGGTTCCCCGTCATAGCAGGGATAGCAAGAAGAAGCGCCAATCGTGCTGTGCGTCCAATTCACGTAATACACCCAAGTCTTGGCATCCGAAACCGATTCGCGTTCTGGCAGCCACCGCATACCTAAAATTTCACCAAAATCAGTAGCAGAATCGGGAGCATCCTCATCTTCATCATCCTCCCAGTCACTGGCTATCAAATCGCCAATTTGAAACTTGGGCAGTGGATAGTTTTTGGGAGTTGAAGACTCACCCGATCGCTTGGCCGCTGCCGTTGCCACAGCAGTAGTAAAAAGTTTTCCCAGCATTGAGCGGCGCGAAAATGCAGAAGTTTGCGAGTCTGCACTAGACAAGCGTCCTGAAAATGACATAATAATTTAGCTCCAAACGTACTGAATCTACGGCTTGGGGAAGACGTGGTTAATCTGGTGTTACAAGCACCGGGTTACCGCGCATCAATCCTCCTTGTCTCTACATTGCAAGCTTTTGGCTACTGTGTCAAGGGGTAAATTGTAAAGTTTTAGGTTAAATTTAAGACACAAATAATATTAATAAAAACGACAAATATAGTAGCTAACAAAACGTTATCAACTACTATATTTTTCTGATTTAGTGACAGCTTTAGATTTCTGGAACCTGTAAACTGTGCCTGCTGCCCGCGTAGTGTTTGTAAATAATCTCTGGGCTATTACCTACCCACTGCGCTATATCTTTGGCATCAATCCCTTTATCGAGGCAAAGAGTGATAAAGGTATGACGGGTCTGATAAGGGACGCGATACTCAAGTCCTAAACCTTGTAAAATCTTCTTCCAAACCCTCTTGCGAAAATTGTCTTGAACGATAAAGCCACCTTCGGCAGCGGGAAAAACCAAACTATCAGCATCACGGCTCAATGGTTTGATATCCTCAAGTATTTGGCGCAGTTGAGCGTTAATCTTGAACCTGCGAAATGATTGCGTTTTCAACCCTTCTTTGCGGATTCGTCCTCCCGGTGACTGAACTACAGCCTCTCGAAAAAGGACAGTCTGCTTAGCGAAGTCAACGTTTTTCCACTGCAAGCCGATCGCCTCGCTGGGGCGGCACCCCGTGTAAAAAAGGAACTGTACGTAAGCTGCATAGTTGCTGTGCAAGTGATTGTTTGACGTGAAAGGGTGGCAAAACCGATTCGTTTTGAACGCTTCAATGATTGAGTCTCGCTCGGTTGCGGTAAAGGGCTCTATCTCCCTGTTCCCGGCGTCAGCCTTTTTAGAGCGGGGGAGTCTTATTTCTGAAGCCATGCGGGCAAAAGGGTTAGCGTCAATCAGCTTGCTGCTTTTTGCCCACCCATAGCAGGTAGAGAGTTGAGAGATTAATCGCTTAGCCGAATCGACCGTCAAGTTTGCCATTGCCCAATCGCGAACCGCGACAGCATCCATTTCCGGCAGATCGGAAAGTTTTGCCAGATGATTTCTGGTCGCCTGTAATTGGTGAGCCAGGTAGGACGGGCTAACTGACGCTTTCTTGAAATCAATGTATTTGTCCCAAGTCCCCAGCAAATTAAGTGGTTGGCAGCTTACTGACTGGCTGACCTTGTTAAGACCTGCTAAGGCTGCAACCAGTAATTTTTGCTGTTCGTTGATGGTTTGAGCTTGGATTTTGGCTAGCTCTATCATTTGGGCTATGTCGTGGTGAACATCTGTCATCATTTCCGAGCTCCAGTAGCAATACTGCTAGCGTCGGAAATGATTAAGAGTTGCGACTGCCACCGAGAGGGTCGCACCAAAATTGGCATAATAATTTAGCTCCAAACGTACTGAATCTACGGCTTGGGGAAGACGTGGTTAATCTGGTGTTACAAGCACCGGGTTACCGCGCATCAATC
>NZ_JAUBRK010000120.1:0-9467 GCF_036701825.1 Microcoleus sp. MOSTC5
TGTACGGCACTATACTTGATTTACTTTTTGTATATCATATAGTTTATCACTTGTTAGACCTTAAGTAAACCGTATTGGATTATAGGTTGGCGTATAGTACAGTTACATCGATTAGTAAACCATCTCTAGATGGGGAATAATAAAGAAGCCGATGAATTAAGGCTGCTTAATTGCAGGAAAAACAAAAACAAGGAATCGCTGACTAAATCGCACCTGCTAAGGCGATTCGCCCTGCCGACAATTCCTGAATTTTTAGCTCCTAATTCCCAAATGGCGGTAAATCGAGTAACTGATTTTTAGAAGGTGGAAGCTGCGCGGGATTTTTACCTGTTTGGGCTGAAGTTTGGCGTATTTCCAGAGCAGTTTCGCCAGGATTTGCAGTGCGAGTAGGTACTATCTCCAAAGAATAGACTGTCTCGGTTTTTGCAGGGGCAGGATTTTGGGCTTTCGTGAGCAAGTCAACGGCATCTCCGAGAGCGCTAGTTAAATTTTTGGTAGTTTCGGCGTGGCGGGCTTCTTCTTGTTTCAGGGCTTGAGTCAGTTGCTTAACTTGTTCGATCGCCCGATCGCGCTCTTCGAGAACTTCTGCTAACTTAGCTTTAAGTTCGCCTACTGTTTGCAGTTGTTCGACTTCCTGCTGTCGGGCAACTCCAGCATCGTCGCCTTCGGATACAAGGGGCGAAAAATTTTGTAATTGCTCTATTTGTGCTTCCAGAGAAGCGATGCTTTGCTGAGTTAATTTGGCATCATTCCGCCGCTGTTCGGCTTCGGTATTGTAGAGTTGACGCCACTGAGCCGCACTTTCACCGGCCTCATCTCGATCGCGCGAAACTTCTGTTAACTGCTGTTGCAGCCGCTTAATTTCATCTAACCACTGTCTGACATCCTGAGCCATATTGATTTTAGATTTTAGATTTTAGATTTTAGATTTTAGATTAACAATGGCGCATTGGTAATGGCTTAATTAAGTAACGCTGCTTATTTCCAGTTGCGCGATCGTCCTGCATTCATTTTCCCTTTTCTAGTTCCCCGTCTCCTGTGCGCTATGAACATTTTTTACTGGTTGCGCTACCTGATTTTAGCTTTGTTTCAGGTATTTTTGAGGCTGCTTCGAGCTCTCAAAAAAAAATTTGGTGGTTTTTGGCTGTTTTGTCGGTGTTTGACTTGGGGCACGCTCAAGGAAGTCGGCGCGAAGGCAGGAGAACAGCGCTTGCCGGGGCTGTCTGCGGAAATGGCCTACAATTCTATGCTGGCGCTGTTTCCGGGGCTGTTGGCTATCTTATCTGCGATCGCTCTGTTTGAACCTTTGCAGTCAACACTTTATCAAATCGCCCGTCTTTTGGGCGAAGTTATACCCGATAACGTTCGGAATTTGATTGGCGGCTTAATCAAAGAAATTTTGTTAACTCGCAGTAAAGGGCTGTTTTCGGTGAGCTTTTTTGCGTCGGTTTGGGTATTTTCTGGAGTAATGAGCGCGGCGATGGCTGCACTCGATCGCATCCATCAAATTCCGAGGGATCGAACTCGACCATTTTGGAAAGCAAAACTTATTTCTCTGGCGCTGAGTATCGGCACAATTATACTATTAATTCTGGCATCGGGAGTAGTATTTGTCAGCGACTTAATTGTACAAGCTATTGCCCGCCAGAGTTGCCTGCTGGAGTCCGTCGCCACTTGCGATTTAAAAGATGTTCAAAATTGCTTGCTGCTCGCCGGCAATTGCCCTTTGGAGTCGCAACTTTTAAGTGTTTGGCGGCTGTGGCGGTGGCCGATTTCTTTGGGAATTGTATCACTGGCTTTTGCCTTTGTTTACCGCTACGGGCCGAGCCGCCGTCAACCAGATATTCCTATTTTGTCGGGAGCTGTTTTTGCTGCTATTTTGTGGGCGCTGTTTTCAGCTTTATTTCGGCTTTATGTTTGGCATTGGGGCAATTTCAGTTGGACTTACGGCACGATCGGAACTTTTATTGTGTTGCTGCTGTGGCTCGATATTTCTTCTTTAGTGATGCTGATCGGCGCTCAGTTGAATGTGACAGTGGGAAAGGCAATGAAACAATCCCAATTAAAATAATTTATTAATTGTTAATTGTTAATTGTTATTTGCCGGATGCTGGCTTAACGACGGAGTAAAGTGCTGAGGATACCCGCAACAAAAGACAACAAAATCAGTATCCAGATAACAGCACCGGGAATGAATGTCAAGATGCCAACGCCTCTGAGAATCCAAACTAGGAGGGTGAAGCCCAGGATAGTCAAAAAGATGCGGGTAGATAGTCGCATTTGAAATCTAGGAGAATTAGCCATGTTGAATGTTAAAGTTTTGTCTGGATCAATGATAGCTGTTTTATTGGCGATCGGCAGTTACCTCACTTTAATTTCGGTTCCGGGTTCCGCTATTGCGCTTGGGGGTGCAAATGTCTTGGGAGAAGCGGCAAAGGCTGCTCAAAAAACGCCTGCTGCGAGTTTAACAATTTCCGATCGCACAATTGGAGCCGCGAAAGTGGGGATGACTTTCGGACAATTGAAAAAGGCTCTGGGTTCCACGGCGCAGTTTAAGGTAGAGTCTCCTTTTATGGTAGACTTTGATGCTGTGGCTGTCAGCCAGTCGCGAAAAGTGCAATATCGGATTATTTATCCTGCTGGTACAAAGCTAAAAGATACGGATGTCATTGAACTTTTGATGACTGAGAATTCTAATTATAAAACAGTTCAGGGCGTCGGGCCGGGAATGACTCTGAAACAAGCCGAGGCTATTTACGGCAAAGCTACTTTATCTTATAACGTGGATAATGAATCGAGAGAAGGGGTTGTATTTGCCAAGCAACCCACTAGAAACATTATGTTTGTTCCCCAGGCTAAAGGGAAACAATTTGCGGGAGTTTACGGGGCCGGTCAAGGGGGATTTTATCAGACTAATAAATATCAGCCGAATGCTGTGATTCGCTCTGTGATGGTGCGGAAGTAAGTTAGTAAAGACAGCCCAACAGATAACTCGGCAATTGAAATCGCTTGTACAGAAACTATCGTCCCAGCAGAGGGGAAGTCAAGAAAGGAAGGACGATCGCACTTATCAAAAAAAGTGCGATCGCCAATGTTTAGTTAACTGAAACCGCCTCAAAAATTACCATTTATAACGCGCTGGTGACGGGATTGGAAGGGCGGCAGGTCGCGGATAAACGGTGAGTGTCCCCACTGGGATCGAACACAACCTCAAACTTAACGTGAGGTATAGTTTGTCGCAAAAACTGAAAATGCCCGTCTGCATCAGAACGACTGCGGAAGCGGGCAACAATAATCCATTGCTGAGTGGGTAACAGACGGGCGATCGCCCAACAACACAAGCGGTCTTTGTATGTCAACATAGAACTCGTCTCCATTGATATTTTTGGAGCCAGAGCCAGCCCGGAACCTTGGACAGTGAGGGGCTGGCTTCTGACGTTTTAAGGCCTGAGCCTTATATACACTAATAGCATAATTTGATGCCATTAACATCAAATGACACAAAAATATATCAAATGGTGTTGGAGTGTAAAATTGAAGACAATTGAAGTAAAACCATGCCAGCCCATGCCTTCACGAATGCGAGTCACAGTTACCCTCCCAGAAGACGTTCATCAAGCCTTGTCCGAATGGGCCGAAGAAGAAGATAGAACCCTTGCAAACCTGCTATCCCATGTGGCAGCTAAAGCAGTCAGAGAGCGCCAAGAGCAGAAAAAGGAAGAATCAGAAAGCGATCGCCCTTAAGCGATGACCACGGCGTAAGATGGAGTTTGTTGAAATGTTTTGCAGTACAACGAATGGCTTCACGGGGACGAGTTACCGCATACTTGCCAGAAGAGATTCAAAAAGCTCTCGAAGAATGGGCAGAAGAAGACAGCAGATCCGTTAGCAGTTTGGCAACGTACCTGCTGACGAAATCTGTTCGAGAACGCCAAGAGCAGAAAAAAGATAAATCAGAAAGCGATCGCCCTTAAGAACGATCGCCCCCAATCCCATCCGCGTCCATCCGCCTACATCTGCGGTAAAAAAAAGAACCATAGCCCCTCAAAAAAATAAGGTGGGCCGCAGCCCACCCTACCCAAATTATTTCGCAGTCACCAACTGTGCCGGCAGCCGCTTAAACGCCAACCTTTCATTCTCGATATCCACAAAAATGGTATCGCCATCGGCAAAATCTCCCCGCAAAATACCCTTCGCCATTTGCGTTTCCAACTCGCGTTGAATTCCCCGCTTCAGAGGCCGCGCACCGTAAACCGGATCGTAACCAATTTCTGCTAAGAAATCGATCGCAGATTCCGACAGCTTCAGAGACATCTTGCGTTCAGCTAACCGTTTTTCCAAGCGCTTGACTTGCAACAGCACAATCTGCCGCAATTCGCGCTTGCTCAAACCGTGGAAGATAATCATCTCATCAATCCGGTTCAAGAATTCCGGGCGGAAAGTTCCCCGCATCGCTTCCATCACCCGACTGCGCATTAGTTCGTTATCTCCCGCCACATCTAAGATGTATTGAGAGCCGACATTCGATGTCATAATAATCACAGAATTCTTAAAGTCTACTGTGTGACCTTGAGCATCGGTAACGCGGCCGTCATCCAAAATTTGCAGCATGATGTTGAAGACATCCGGGTGCGCTTTCTCGATTTCATCGAATAGAATCACGGAGTAAGGACGGCGGCGCACAGCCTCAGTTAATTGTCCGCCTTCATCGTAGCCGACGTATCCCGGAGGCGCACCAATTAACCGCGAAACCGCGTGTTTTTCCATGTATTCCGACATATCAATTCGCACGATCGCTTCTTCCGTGTCGAACAGATAAGCCGCTAATGCTTTCGCCAACTCAGTTTTACCAACACCGGTGGGGCCGAGGAAGATAAAACTCGCAACCGGACGATTGGGATCGGCTAAACCTGCGCGCGATCGTTGAATTGCATCTGCAACCGCCGTCACCGCTTCATCCTGTCCGATTACCCGCTTGTGCAATTCATCTTCCAAGTGCAGAAGTTTCTGCATTTCCGATTCAACTAACTTGCTGATCGGAATTCCCGTCCACTTGGAAATAATCTCGGCAATGTCACCTTCAGTGACTTCTTCCCGCAGCAAACTTTTACCTGTGGTTTGAGTTGCTGACAGTTGAGATTCAGCTTGTTGCAGTTGTTTTTGCAATTCGGTTAACTTGCTATATTTCAACTCAGCAGCGCGGTTCAGGTCATATTTTAATTCAGCTTGCTGAATTTCAATATTCACCTTATCAATCTGTTCTTTAATCTTTTGAATGCTGCCGATGACACCTTTTTCAGATTGCCACTGGGCATTCAAACCGTTTTGGTGTTCCTTGAGGTTGGCTAAGTCTTTTTCCAGTCTTTCCAAGCGTTCCATCGAAGCAACGTTACTTTCTTTTTGCAGGGACAGTCTTTCCATTTCTAGCTGCAAAATCCTGCGGTCGATTTCGTCTAGTTCTTCCGGCTTGGAGGTAATCTCCATTTTGAGTTTAGCGGCTGCTTCGTCCACTAAGTCAATGGCTTTGTCTGGAAGGAAGCGATCGCTAATATATCGAGTAGATAAAGTAGCCGCCGCCACTAGGGCGCTGTCAGAAATTTTAACGCCGTGGTGAACTTCATACCGTTCTTTCAAGCCCCGCAAAATCGAGACAGTATCTTCAACTGTCGGTTGGTCAACATAAACTTGTTGAAAACGGCGTTCTAGTGCCGCATCTTTTTCGAGGTACTTGCGGTATTCGTCGAGAGTTGTAGCGCCGATACAGCGCAATTCTCCCCTCGCTAACATCGGTTTAAGTAAGTTGCCGGCATCCATCGAGCCTTGAGTTGCGCCAGCACCGACAACGGTGTGAATTTCATCGATAAATAAGATGACTTTGCCGTTGCTGTCGGTAACTTCTTTGAGTACCGCTTTCAAGCGTTCTTCAAATTCTCCCCGGAATTTTGCACCTGCAATTAATGCGCCCATATCTAAGCTAATTAATTGTCGGTCTTTGAGAGATTGCGGCACATCTCCGGTGATAATTCGCTGGGCGAGTCCTTCGGCGATCGCAGTTTTGCCGACTCCCGGTTCCCCAATCAATACCGGGTTATTTTTGGTGCGGCGGCTCAAAATTTGAATGGTGCGGCGGATTTCGTCATCCCGTCCGATTACTGGATCGAGTTTGCCTTGACGCGCGGCTTCAGTCAAGTCTCGGCCGTATTTTTCCAGCGCTTCGTATTTCCCTTCTGGATTTTGATCGGTCACTTTGTTGTTCCCCCGGACTTGGGCAATAATATCTTTGAGCTTGGCTTCATCTAGTTTAAATTCTTGTAGTAGATTTCTGCCGAAACGATCGTCCTTAACGTAACCTAGTATCAAATGCTCGATCGAAATAAATTCATCGCCGTACTCTTTTCGGTAAGTATCGGCGCGATCGAGCAAAGTGTCGAGAGAACGACCTAGATAAACGTTGCCGCCGCTTCCAGTGATTCTGGGCTGACGGCTGATAAACTCATCAGTGCGATCGCGCAATTTTGCTACAGAAACTCCAGCTTTGTTTAACAAGCTGCTAGCCAGTCCCGATTCTTGTTCCAGCAAAGCTTTCATCAAGTGTTCGCTTTCTAGCTGCTGCTGCTGAGCTGCTTTGACGAGTTCGGGAGTGCGGGCGAGGGCTTCCCAGGCTTTTTCAGTAAATTGGTTTGGATTATTTGGTTGCATAAATTTTAATTCCCTGCATTAAAAATGATGGCTGCTGTAGAGGCAATTGCTTGATTCCTCGTACAATTGTCATTGTAGGGAGTTGCGGAAGGCGATCGGATCGGTGTTCCCCTCTCTGTAGATAGGTATTTCCGTCCTGATTACTAATACGACTAGCGAAAAGACAACGGCTGTTTTGCCTGCAAATAAGTCGTCGGTACGGGTTATCTTCAAAAACAGCGACTTGTTATACGGCTTTCGGGCAAGGATAAACGATTCCCTCTGCTGCGTGCTACAATGTAGTATGTATAATATTCTTATTTTATAACTCTAATCCCAAAATTCGCCTGGGCAACCTAACCTACAATGGACAACAATTTGCTCTTCTACAGATCAATCTCTGATATTCTTAGGCTCTTTGTTGTACCTGAAGTTGAGGGCAGAGTTGACAACGGGTCAGTGAAGGTGGAAGAACTACCACTTGAACTCAGAGCGTTTAGAGCTATACAAAAGCAATTACCAGATGGCAGTATTCAGCCTATTTTTGAGATAAACAACGAAATAAATTTAATCTTAAAAGTCAGAGTGAAACAGGCTGTGCAAGCAGGCGAACCAGTCACTCTCGATAAAATTCATCCCGAAGAGTGTTTTATTGATCCACCCATATATGATGAGCAACCCGCCGCATACTTTTTGTGCCAAACATTTTTGTTAGATTATTTGATATTATTTGACTGTAGAGCAAATCAGCTAGGTCTGTCGCAGGAAGAAATTGAAGAACTAAAGAAAGCAACTCTCAATTATCCAATTCTGGAGTATGCAGAAAACCAGGAATTTATAGATGTAGTCAAGCCAAAGGAGAAGCTTCAGACTTTAATAAGCAGTAACTGGGTTCCGGCACCAGGCTGCTGTAGACACGCTGCGCTATACATCCACGAACACCAAACCATAGACGATAGTTCTTTCTTGGAAGTTGTTAATCAAGCCTACAGTGATGATTTTTGGCAGAAAAGAATCGCTTTTTGGCAAGAAACTAACTTTTTTCAACACAGACTTCAGTATATAGAAAGAGCTATTAACGCTCACCTTGAAAAGGATTACATTTGTTCTATATACGTTTTAGTACCCCAATTTGAGGGTATTGTGAAAGACTACTTAGGGCTTGCTGAATAATCAATCGCCCGCAAAGAACAGGTGCGCTCGATATCCTCTAGCTCTATTTAAGATAAGTTTCTCTGTGTTAATTTGCTTCAAATATAATTGAAATTTATCCTCAATCTCAAAACAGGTGTTGTTTAGCCCGCTCGACATAAAAATACACAAAAAAACCCGCCGTAACCAGGTAGAAAGGTTCATTACTAAAAAAGTAATTGCAATGGCTGTAGAGGAAGTATTACTAAGTTTTGCCATCACTCGATTCAAGCTAAATCTTCGTTTACCCTGTCCAAATTTTCCTTCAATCGCCTGACGAATTCTTTCGTCTTCTTTAGCTTGCTTCTTTTTTGATTTACTGACAACTGCTGGCGGTCTTCCTAAAGGAGGTCCACTAATTCTAATTCCTCTCTCTTGACACCACGCTCGATTTTCTCTTGTTCGATAAATGCGATCGGCATGAACTGATTCTGGATAGTATCCTGTGAATCTATAATAAGCTTCTACTTGTGATTTTAAGTCCCCTGATTCATTAAAACTATCCCAACTTATTCGATCTAAAAATACATACCCCTCAAAGCAACTGGCTGAAAGTTTGGCTCCAAACTCTACATTTTTTCCTGCTTTTCCTCTGACTATAGGACGGATGTACGGTTGGCTTAAGCTTACTATTCTGTCCGATATGCTTTGTTTATTGTTTTTAAATAACCAGAGCTGTTGCCGATAGACTTCTGTGGCTACTAGCAAGGTTTTATATTGCTTTTTGGTCAAACTTGTCAGGGAGGCACCTGAGTCTATTAGCTGTTCAATATGACCTAAGTTTCTTTTGATATATTGCAGTTGTTTTTTAATTGCTTGGATTCTTTTGTTACGAGAAGGCCGTTTTTGTTTGGCTATGAATAAGTAATCAATTCTTGCTTTGTTGCGGTAGGTTCTGGGTTTTTGGGAAATTTGGTCTTTGAGGGATTGATAGAGGATGTCTATAATTTTTTCGGTATGCACTCGGGCTTGATTTAATAGTCCTATGTCGGTCGGATAGCTGATGTCTGCGGGGGCGCAGGTGGCATCTACAATCAATTTTCCTCGATTGAGTGGCTCATTTGTTGCGTCCGAATCCTTTTTTTTTTCGGATGGGCTTGCGGTAGTTTCTCGGATTTTCTTGACCAGGCGCTCGTTTACTTTATTAATTAGGTTGGCATCGATCCGTTGGCGGAAGTGAACTAATAGTGATGGGTCAAATGGCAGTTCATTACTGTAGTTTGATTGACCGATAAAGTATTGTAAGTATGGGTTTTCGCGGATTTGTTCTACTGTTTCTCTATCGCTAATTCCCAGTTTTTCTTTGATGATTAATGCCCCCAACGCCATCCGAAAAGATTTGGCTGGTGCGCCTTTTTCTGTGGGGAAATTTTTAGCATATTCTGCTTCAAATTCATGCCACGGGATAAGTTCGGCCATTTTTACCCAACGGTTGTCTGCTGACAACTTTCCCCCGAAGGGCAGTTCAAACTCGAATGGGGGACTATAAGCAAGCTCAGCTTTTCGGTACACGTTCCTAGATGGTGATGCACGGGTTTGTCGGGTGAGGTTCGAGGGTCGCCCCTCTCCCCTCCCCTAAGAACGCAGCATGAGAGTTT
>NZ_JAUBRK010000012.1:0-97246 GCF_036701825.1 Microcoleus sp. MOSTC5
CTTTTATCAACAAGGTATGCGGGCAGCAACTCTTATACAGTCTATCTCGTAGACCTCTTTGTCACCCCCCCAGATCCGCAACATAACTTTTTCGGCGTTGCTGATCCGAAGTATGAAAACACAAACCCGATCCCCGACTTCTTTCTTGCCACTCGGATTTTCAGTGACTGAATTTGATTCAAAAGTGGCGGATCTGCCGGAAATGATACCGTTATTCAGCAACGCCGTCTACAGCGCGATCGCCCTTTTATCCATATCCGTCCATCGTGGCACGGGCGTCTCGCCTGTGCTTCCGAATCGGGTCAAAAAGAGCGATCGAACTTCCAAACAAATTATCCTTCATCCTCCGACTTTACAGGAGCACGCCCAGAAATTACAATAAATCCCACAGACTCAAGAGTCATGTGCGGGTGGCGAATTCCAGCTAAAACCGCTTGACTCAACAAACTTTCCGTACTGATTTCATCAGCCAAAACCGATTCTAAAGCTTGTTCGGATTTAGAAAGTCGATTCAAGCGCAATTGCAATTGATTTACCCGGTTTTCGAGTTGGATTGCAGCACTGACAGCGGAACTATTGCACATTTCCACAAAAGCCGATCGCCCGCGCAGCAATTCCTCCGATACCACCCGTCCCTTTTGACAAAAATCATCCCAATCTAGCGGATCGACAAAACTGTCAATCAGCGACGTGCGATTTTTTGACAAATTGTAATCCCGATTCGGCCCGCCTTTCCCCTTATAACCCCGCTGCAAAATCGCTAGAATTTCCCCATCTTCCACCAGAGAAATCTGCTCGCTGCGAGCATCTACAAACACAGTTTCAAAAGTTGGGATAAACAGAGCATCAGCGCGGCGCTGCAAAGCTTTCAAGTTGTAATTTTCGATGTTTTGTGCTTGCAAAACTTGCTCTGCCGGCTGCACATCAGTCTGGATTGAATAATTAAACTGAAAGCCGAACCACTCCTTCCCAGGCGCAGCATCCCAACTTTCATCATGCCGCCACATGGCAAAAGCTTGACCCCGATCGTCCCAGCGAATATAAGAGCCAAGTGCATCGATCAATCCCTCACCAATGCGGTAAAGAGCGACATCCGCATTCTGATAAGCAATACGGCGATTGTAACTGCCATATTGCTGGCAATAAGGAATCAATCTGGTTCTCAAATCGTTCGACGGAATCAACGTTTTTTGAGTAGGTTGATAGCGCAGCAACCCCGATACACTCGGATGTTCGATTTGTTTGAAGTGAAGAGCTTGACACAACCAACCTTCAGTAGCCCGCTGCATTTCTTTATGCTTAGCATCGCAGTTGTCGAGAGATTCAAAATACTGAGATGCACTGTCATCAAGAGTATCAATTTCATCGAGAACGTACTGTTCGTCAATTTTGATTTTCTCTTGTTCGATTTCAGTTTTAATCGCTTCAATTTCGCTGGATAAGCCCTTGCCTCCCTCAGCAAACAACTTTTCTTCAAGTTTGAAAAGTTTTTGCTCAGCATAAAACTGAAGGCTGGCAATAGATTTGTTGAAGATATCAAACCCATCTTTTAAAACTTGAAACCAAGCTTCGTGGGGACTCTCCGGCAAATCCGGGCCTGCAAACAAACAAAATTGCACTCCCATTTTGCTGCCAATGCGATCGACTCTGCCCAGTCTTTGTTCTAACTGGTTGGGAAACCACGGCAAATCGAAGTGAATTAACCAATCTGTCAATTGCAGGTTTACCCCTACTTCCGCCGATCGATCGCACACTAAGATAAAACAATGCGGCTCAGTCTTAAACCGCTTGAGACTAGCCTCAACATCATCAGCCGATTTGCTCGTGTCATGGCTGGCGATCGCATTTTTACCAAAGATTTTCGCTAAATTTTCCGCAATCTCTTTACAAGTTGCCGTAAAACTGGTAAAAATCACAATTTTCGGGAAACGCTCGCCTGGAATCGGTCGTTTAATTTGCTGTTGAATTCTCGACAGCAAATCGCGAGGATTGCTGTGATACTCGCGCGGCACCTTCAAAGCAACTGCCAAAAATCTGAGAATAGCGATTCTTAACAAACTCAGTCTGTCGGCACCTTCCTGGGGCTTTTCCAGCGTGTTGAGCAAGGTTTCCAGCATTTCCCTTTCTTCGAGAAACAGCGCAGTTTTGCTCAAAATCGCCGTGTCGTTTTGTCCAAATTCGCGATCGAGTTCTGGAGTCGATTTTTTCTGCAAGCGAGCTTTGACAACCCGTTCTAAAACATTCAGCCAAGTACCAGAAGCGCGGAAAAACAGCAGAAAAATTCTCTGATATTCGCTCGACTTGGGAGCGACTGTGCGCCATTTATCGAGTACGGTTTGAATTTCCGACCACTGTTCATCATTAAGATCGTACTCGGCTTTGGGGACAGCATCTCGGTCGAAAATCACATCCTCAACCGCATCCCGGCGGTTGCGAAGGATGCGACGATGCAGGCGGTAGGTATCGCTAACGTGAGTGCGAATAGTTCGGACAAGGCGGGCTTGTTCTGCGTTTTTTTCTGTTTTCAAACAACTTTCTAACTCTGTTGCTAATCCGATTAAATAATCATCTTTTGCAAAAAGAGTGCGGAGTTGAGCGAGTTTTGTTTGCAAAACAGCAGGCTTGGCATTTTCTCGGAAATCCAGCAAAGCGCGGCCGATTTCTTGACGGTTTTGCACCTGTTCTTTGAAGCTTTCCAGATCGTCTTGACGGTAAGTTGTGGGATCGAGCAAGTGCAGCATCGTTAGAAAATCTTGCTCGCTGCCGAGAACTGGCGTTGCAGATAATAACAATAAATTTTTGCTTTTGTGAGCGAGTTTCTGACAAAGTTCAAAGGACTGCTGCTGAGCGCGATCGCTCGAATTTGCCATTGCCGCCACATCATGCGCTTCATCAACAATCAGAAAATCCAGGTTAGCATTGCGGCTAATTTGATTGATTTCGCTAACAGCAACAAGCTGCACTCGGTCAGCAAAATGAGACAAATAGAATTTATTTTCCAACTCCTGCCGCCACTGTTCGAGCAAATATTTCGGAACCAGTACCACAGCGCGTCCGTTGGGTTCATCTAGCAGAAATTGGCGGAGAATTGTCCCGGCTTCTACTGTTTTTCCCAGTCCTGGTTCGTCGGCCAATAAATAGCGCACGATTGGGTCTTCTAGGACGCGCCGGACGACTTCAACTTGGTGCGGATAGAGGTCTATGTTAGCAGAAATTAAACCGGTCATGCCGCGGCTGACGGCCCGCTGTTCGATCGCAGATTGAACAAATGCCAATCGGCGATCGTGAAAATACGGCGTTTCTTGGCCTTTGACTGCTAAAATGTCGATCGGATCGGCGATCGGGATATTGCAGCGAACGTAAAGTTCGGTTTCGACAGCTTGCAAACTTTGGCTGTCGGGCAGGTCAATTTCGTACTCTAATTTATCTTCATCCCAGTCATAAACTCGCCCAATTATCCATCTTTCCTGAGTTGTACTCCAGAGGTAGCAGCGGGTTTGGCGCTGAAGTCTAGCTTCTTGCAGTAGACTTAAGAGCACAGTTTTGCGGATGCGGTTTTTAACTGAGCAAAAATATTCAACTACGGCATCGGTACGCGATACCTCGACAACTTTTCCGACTCCCAAATCGTTTCTGGGCGATCGAACTAACGAACCAACATCAATCATAGTTTTAGCCTGATAACATTTACTAGAATACAGCAAATCCTTTCACGTTTAAAAAATTAGCAAAAGGCGATTTTTGCATCCGTCACTTTTCTAGTCAAATGACAGTAAATCTAGTATTCTCAAAACAATAATTTTAGCATGGTAAATAACATTTTGGGAAGTTAATAAATCTGCTAGCAGCGAATAAGAATAAGTAATTACGAGGAAGGAAAAATAACGCCTGCATTTCCGGATTCCCATTTCGGATATTTCTGCATAACACTGCTATAAATTTCCGACTCTGTAAACCCTGCTAACCAAGCTTGTAACTGCGGCCAAGGCTGTTGGTTGAACCAATTTCGATCGGTATGAGCGAATTGACGAACAAAAGGTGCGATCGCCATATCGGCTAATGCTACATTGTTACCAAACAAATATTTAGTGGCGCTTAACTTTGCATTTAGTTTGTCCAGGAATAAAGAACCTTCATAGCGATGTACTTGAGCATCAACATCTGCATAACGATCGGGGTACTTATAACGGTCAAGATGATATTTAAACCTATCATCAAATACAGCGATTAGTTCCAGCATTTCTGCAACAGAACCTTGCTGTGGCATCAACCATTTTTCAGGATCGTGTTGTCTCAATCCCCACAACATGATATCGATACTTTGATCGAGTACGCGCCCGTCAACATCAATCAATATTGGTACCGTACCTTTGGCAGATACTTCCAACATCTCTGGTGGTTTGTCTCGCAAAACAACTTCCCGCAACTCACACACCCGATTGCTAACCATCAAGGCCAAGCGCGCGCGCATAGCATAGGGACAGCGGCGAAAGGAATACAAAATCGGATATGTTGCTGGCATATAATTAGTCGATCGCACGATCGGGTTTTTCGGGTCTCAAACCCGGTTTCTTTCTCTATTTCTCGTCGCCAAACAAGATTTTTCGCAGAAACCCGGTTTCTTGGTATATTTCTCGTCGCCAAACAAGATTTTTCGCAGAAACCCGGTTTCTTTGAGCTTAGTGAATAATCATATTAGTCGATCGCACCATCTACTTTTTCCTTCGCATCGTAGCGCGCGCCTATATGTACTTGGTTGCGACGCTTAGCAAGCTCAATCTGACGTTGACGTTCAGATAAGGCTTGTTTTTTGGTTTCAGTTTTTGAGTCATGACAATGAGGACAACTCACACCAAGTACAAATAATTCAGAAGCCTTATCTTCCTGACTAATCGGGTGACGACAACCGCGACAAAGTTCATAATTACCCGACTTTAACCCCTGACCAACTGAAACCCGTTCATCAAAGACAAAACATTCACCTTCCCAACGACTTTCTGCTTCCGGCACCGTTTCCAAATATTTTAAAATTCCGCCTTGGAGATGATAGACTTCATCAAAACCTTGACTGCGCAAAAAAGCAGTAGATTTTTCGCAGCGAATACCACCCGTGCAAAACATTGCCACCTTGGGTTTATTGCGTAAAGCAGTTTCCCGCAGCACCCATTCAGGTAATTCGGAAAAGCTTTTTGTTTTGGGATTAATAGCGCCTTCAAAAGTACCCATAGATACCTCGAAGTCGTTACGAACATCAACCACGACAACATCGGGATCGTCAAGCAGCTTATTCCACTCATCAGGCTTAACATATTTGCCAGCCATGAGGCGGGGATTAATGTCCGGTACTCCCATGGTGACGATTTCGCGCTTCAAGCGTATTTTCAAGCGATAAAAAGGTGCTTTTTCCGAGAAAGATTCCTTGTGCACTAGATCGGCAAAACGCGGGTCACTACGCAAGAATGCCAGCACTGCGTGTACGCCCTCGGACGAACCGGCAATAGTGCCATTGATGCCTTCTTGGGCCAGCAAGATAGTGCCTTTGACGTTGTTGTTGTTGCAACAATCGAGTAGCGGTGCTTTCAGCTCAGCAAAATCAGGTAGTTCAACGAACTTATATAAAGCAGCGGTTAAGAAATAAGCCATAGATTGAATTGATAGCACTAATTAATTTTCATAATTATATGAAAATTCAGTCAAAGCGGACGGTGGGACTCGAACCCACGACGTTCAGCATGGGAAGCTGACATTCTACCACTGAATTACGCCCGCGCTTAGTGTTTTTTACCTGCTTTCACCTTGTTTGATTTTTGAGGCGGATCGGTAAAAAACGACTAGAAAAACATTGTACAACTATTTTCTGATTTTGAGTATAACATTTTGACGGTCAATATTGGGCGGCAGCCGATCGCCCCTCCACCTAACAAAAAAAGCCCTGCACCAAAGGCAGGACTTAATCTAACTTAAATTTCTTAGTCTCTTAGAGAGGGACTTTGTTTGAGTCTTAAGCGGTTTCAACCGCCGATCGAGGGCGATCGTCGAGACTTTGCCGTTAGACGAAGCGCAAAGAGGTGCTGTCAATAGCCAGGAAAGAAACTGATTGGACGATCGCAATCAATTCCTCCGAGCTCCCAGTCTTCTTGAAAATAGCGGTACCAGCAGGCAACCCTGTCGGAGAAGCACCTAACTGGTAAGTGCTAGGAGCACCTTGAAGTTGGAGGATATCTTCACTCGGGTTGAAACCGACAATCAAAGCGTAGTCGCCTGCGCCAGTGCCGGTATCGACACCATCGTTGTAATACAACTTGGTGGCATCTCCCAGCAAGAAAGTATCATTGCCTTCAGCGCCAATCAGCGTATCGATTTCGCCTAGCCCTGGGTTAGCAGCAGTGCCGTCAACGCCACTCAGAATGTCGTTGCCTTCTTTGGCATAGAGGAAATCGTTGCCAGTACCGCCGAGCAAAGCATCATTATCTTTACCGCCGTAGAGGTTGTCGTTACCAGCGTCGCCGACTAAAGTATTGTTGCCTAGATCGCCGCTGATGGCATCGTTACCGTCGCCGCCATACAAAGCGTCGTCACCTTTTCCTCCTAACTCGGTATCGTTACCGTCGCCTCCAATCACGGTGTCATTGCCGTCGTTGCCAAATAGCAGATCGTTGCCGTCGTCGCCAAATAGCAGATCGTCACCTTTGCCTCCGAAGAATGTGTTGTTTTCGCTGTTGCCGATTAATGTGTCGTTGCCTTTGTTGCCGTAGACGGGACTGTTAGCGTCGATAGCAATAATCACGTCATTGCTGTTGCTGCCGATATTCCCTGACGCTGAGCCTGTCGGTGCGGGTGCGTTTGTGAGTGTCAGTGCGATCGGAAGTGCGATCGTTTGAGCCGGCGCGGGAGTGAAAACGGGTGTTGGTGTCGTAGCTGGTGTTGGTGTCGTAGCTGGTGTTGGTGTCGTAACTGGTGCTGTGACAGGTGTTGCCACAGGTGCTGTCACAGGTGTTGGTGTTGTGACAACAGGCGTTGGTGTTGTTACCGCAGGCGTTGGTGTTGTGACAACAGGCGTTGGTGTTGTTACCGCAGGCGTTGGTGTTGTTACCGCAGGCGTTGGTGCCTCTGGTAAATTGGCTGCGAGGATCGCGGTACCGGAGAGGTTGTTGATGGTTTCGATTAAGCCAGCACCTCCGACAGTGGGCGATGCACCGAAGAAGTCTAAAATCACCAAGTCATCAGCAGGGTTGGCGATTCCGTCTTTGTTGATGTCAACTACCAGACTGGTACCTTGCCGCCCCAGCCCCACAGTGTCCGCGGCCAAGGACAGGGACAGGTTTGTGCTGCCGCCGCCTACATTTATGCTCAGGTCATCGATACCCTCGGTATCCTGAATCTGAATAGCTTTGAGTGGTGAGAAGATTCCGTAGTTATCGTTAGCTGTACCGCCTCGCAGCACGTTGCCGGAATTTCCATACTGGGTAGTAAGAGTATCCTCACCCGTACCGCCTTCTAAGGTTTGATTATTGCCGTCTCCCCTGATGTAGTCATTGCCATCTCCCCCGATGAGAAGACCGTTGAGGGTGCTAAGCGAGAGCCTGTCATTTCCCGCACCGCCATTCAAAGTTGTAGAGTCGCCGCCGCCTCTGAGGGTGTCATCTCCATCGCCACCAGCCAGACTATCGCTGCCACTGACACCGAAAAGGTTATCCCCCAAAACGTCATTGCCTGCACCGCCATCGAGCGTGTCATTGCCGTCGCCGCCAAGGAGGGAGTCATTTCCTACACCCCCACTGACACTGTTGTTTCCTGTTCCACCAAGCAAAGTATCATTGCCATCTAACCCACTGATGGTGTCATTGCCATCAAGGCCTGAGATGTTGTCACTGCCAGGAGTGCCTGTAAGGTTATCGTTGCCTGCTGTGCCGATGAGTGCAGTGAGTCCGCCTGCTACGGTAGCCTCAGTGAGATTAGCAGCGAGGATTGCTGTACCGGAGAGGTTGTTGACGGTTTCGATTAAGCCAGCACCTCCGACAGTCGGCGATGCACCGAAAAAGTCTAAAACTACAACGTCATCGGCTGGCTTTGCTACCCCGTCTCCGTTAATGTCAATCAGCAGGCTCGTACCTTGTCGGGCAAATCCCACCTTTCCAGGCGACAAAGATAGAGAAACGTCTGTGCCCGCGAGCTGGAAATTCGCAACAAAGAGCTGATCTGTGCCACCGGTATCCTGAATCTGACTTGCTTTCCCCGCAGGGGCAGAATAGCGATCATTGCCCGTTCCCCCTCGCAGCACGTTGCCAGCATTCGCATACTGGGCATTGATCGTATCATCGCCAGCACCCCCATCTAAAGTGCTATTTGGGGAGCCATAAAAACCGCCATAAAGTAAGTCATTCCCATCGCCACCAAAGAGGCTATCGTTGCCGCTAACGCCTGGTGCGAGAGTATCATTGCCCGCACCGCCATCTAAGGTGTTACTGGAGCCAGAACCACTAAGAGAGTCATTGCCGTCTGCCCCAAAAAGGCTGTCGTTGCCTAATCCGCCCTTGAGAGTGTCATCTAAGGATGTACCGAGAAATATTGCCACGTTTTTTTCCTGCTTGCTATCAACAGGCAAGGGCGATTTTTACATCAGCACCAAGCCTTAATTAACTATCAGGTCTTTTTTCGCAAAATTATGCAAATTTCCCTAAAAAAAAAAATTAGGAAAATTTTGTTTTATTGGCAACCAAAAATGCTATGATTACCATCTCAAAACATCTGGCATTTAAAACCGATCCTACTACCCCTCAAAACCAAAGAAACCGGGTTTTTTCCCCGTTTCTGTGGGCTGTAACGCGTCTTCTCAGCAAAAAAACCCGGTTTCTGAGTTCCCATCCGTAAGTCCTATTTAATCCTAAATGAGGCAACAAATGCTAAATAGCGGCACAAATTCTCCCGTGCTAATTCTTACTGGAATGCACCGATCGGGAACTTCTCTCACTGCGGCATTCCTACAGAAAATAGGTCTTGACTTGGGAAATAATCTCCTGAAAGGCAACTATTGGAATCCCAAAGGTTACTTTGAAGACATTGATTTTGTAGAATTTCAACGAACAGTTTTGCAAACTTGCTCTCCGTCTGACGAAACAGGTTTTCCCGATTGGGGTTGGACAGAAAGCGAACGGCTAGACCTGCAAAAACTTAACACCAATATAGAGCCTGCGAAGCAATTAGTCAAATCTCGATCCAACCACTCAGAACTTTGGGGTTGGAAAGATCCGCGCACCAGTTTAATGTTAGATTTCTGGAATCAAATCATCCCGAATGCTCGCTATCTATTTGTCTACCGCTATCCTTGGGATGTCACTGATTCAATCTTGCGGTTGAACATCCCATTTTTCTCACAAAACCCAGAATCTTGCTTAAAGATATGGAAATTTTATAATAGCCACATTTTACAATTCTATAAACGGCATGACAATCAATGCCTACTCGTAAATTTGAATACCTTGCTAACATCTCCCGGCAAAGTGTTAGAATTATTAAAATCCAAGCTCAATCTGCCTCTGAAATTTCCAGATAACCAAGAATCAGATATCAAAAATACTTTGATGTCAGTTTATAACCCTCAACTGCTGAGCAGCTTGCAGCTCAACCATCCCCTAATTCAAGTGCTCAATCTGACATCGGGCGGATGTTTTCAAATGCTACATCAGCTAGATTTAGCAGCAGACTTGCCGAGTCCTTTTTCCAGATTATCCTTGCCGCGAAATGGCGGAACTCTAGAGCGTTTATCCCTCCGACTGCATCAGGAAACTATCAAAGTTCAGCTTAACCCAGAGTCGCCTCAATTTCTCACTTGGCTGTCCGGTTGTATCGATCGCTATCATAGCACATCCCATGAATCTGTCTTAACAGATTTGCGTCAAGCCCGGCAGAAACTAGCAGAATTTTGGCTGTCTGCACCACCTGATAAACTCCAAAATAGCTACTCTGGCATTGCGGGAAAAGCGCATAAAATGCTATTAGCAAGCGGCATGAGAGACGAGCCCCTGACTGATTCCGAACAGCGGGAAGTAGACAAGTTATCTCAATACGTGGCTAAAGGATTTGAAGCCCCAGAAGCCATCCAATATTTGCTAGCAGCGATGCTGTATCGGCGCGCCGATCGGTTGCCGTTGCAGTATGGCAGAACTGCTGTTCCCCAGTGGTTTTTTAATGATTTGCTGGAGTTTATGCTTTACTTCCCCAGTTATTTTCAAGAAGTTGGAGAAGTCGAGAACTATTGCAGCTATATGCAGCAATTAGTAGATTTAGTTCACAGTCGGGTTTTCGGCAATCCCAACTCCGAGATTTGGCAAAATCTGGCGCTGATCTTTGCAGACACCGTTAACTTTGTCCCCCTCTATTTTAGCACAAATAACTTAAAAGATGTCTATACCAAGCGCTCGGATATTCTCGAATTTATCCTGAAATCCAGGGGACATGAAATTGATTTCAGCTTTGACAAGCGCCCCGCTAACAGAGGCAAAATTCGCCTCGGCATTCTCAAAGCAAGTTTCGCGCCCATTTCAGAAACTTTTACGACTATCCCGGCTTTTGAGCATTTAGACAGAGAGAAATTTGAGATTATTTTATATGTTCTCAACGCGAGCGATCGCCCTTTGGATGTATACTGTCAAAGTCGGGCAGACAAACTGGTGAAGTTGCCGCAGGAATTGCACAGTCAAGTCGAGATAATTCGCGCCGATGACCTGGATATTTTGTTTGTAGGGTCGATCGTCACCAATGCCGCTCAAAACATCATTTTACTAGCTTTGCACCGCCTAGCGCGGTTGCAGACCACGTATTTTGCCTCTCCCGTCACTACAGGCATCCGCAACATCGATTACTACATTTCCGGCACTTTGACGGAACCTTTGCAAGAAGCGCAAGCACAATATCGCGAACGGTTAGTAATGTTAGATGGGACAGGATTTTGCTTCAATTATAGCATCCAAAAAGCAGAAGCAAGTATTAAGTTTGATAGAAAAAGCTTGGGGATTTCCGATCAAGCAGTTGTATTTATCTCCGGCGCTAATACATTCAAGATTATTCCCGAACTCAGGGAAACTTGGGCAAAGATTATCGCAACCCTGCCTACTTCAGTCCTGGTTTTATATCCCTTCGGCAATACCTGGTCTGGTGATTACGTCAAACAGCCGTTTATCAATAAAATGTCTGCTATTTTTGATAAATACAGTATCGATCGCACTCGTTTAATTTTATTAAATACCCTGGCGAACCGCGAAGATGTGAAAGCAGTGTTAAAACTGGCTGATGTCTATCTCGACTCTTATCCCTACGCAGGTGCAAATTCGACAGTCGATCCGTTAGAGGTGGGGTTGCCAACGGTGGTGATAGAGGGCAATAATTTGCGTTCCAGACAAGGGGCGGCAATTCTGCGAGACATCCAATTGTTTGATTTAATTGCTGACAGCGAAGAGGCTTATATTAACTTGAGTATCGCACTCGGAACTAATGCCCAATTGCGAAAGCAAAAGCGCGAAAAAATTGAGCAAAAAATGCAGCAAAAACCGAGGTTTATGGATAGTCGCGCTTATTCGGTAGCTTTGGGAGAGGTATTTGAAAAAATGCTAATAGTCAATGGGCTTTAGATCCTTCTGCGGTTGAAACCGGGTCAACCGCAGGGGGATTCCCCCTACTATACTTACTACAATTGATTTCGATCGCCCAATTATCTACAACCGAATCGATCGCCCTTCCCCTCTTTTCTTCCCCCGCATCAGATTAAAAATCCAGATTTGCAAACCGTCCATATAAGTAAAAACCACCGGAATCACCACCAGAGTCAGCAGCGTAGAAGTCATCAAACCGCCAATTACCGCCATTGCCATCGGGCTGCGAGTTTGCGAACCAGCGCCAATTCCCAGAGCAATTGGCACCATCCCAGCGATCATCGCGATCGTCGTCATCAAAATCGGCCGCAACCGCGCCACCCCCGAATCCAGCGTCGCCTCGTACATCGGTTTGCCTTCCTGCTGATTCATAATCGCGTAATCCACCAGCAAAATCGAATTTTTCGTCACAATTCCCATCAGCAAAACCACGCCAATCAAAGCGTACAGCCCCAAAGACTTTTGTCCCACCAGCAGTCCCAGCAGCGCCCCACCCAGAGACAAAGGCAAGGCGGCCATAATTGTCACCGGATGCAGGAAATTGGCAAACAGCAGCACCAACACAGCATAAATAAACAGTACCGCCGTTCCCAGAGCCCCCGCAAAACCGCTAAACACATCCTGCATCACCTTCGCATCACCCGAAGATTCCTGTTCCACGCCGGGGGGCAAAGGATTCATTGCAGGCAGTTTCTTCACCGCCACTGAAGCTTCTCCCAAAGTCGTACCCTGCAACAAATTCCCCTCTACAGATACTTGACGGGCTCTGTCGTAGCGATCGATCTGAGAAGGCCCGCTGCCCAAACCAATATCCGCCACCGCCCTCAACGGCACCAAAGTATTATTTTTCGCCGGTACTTGCAGATTCTTAATTGTTTCGATATCGCTGCGAAACTGCGGAGCCAACATTACATGAATCGGAATTTGTCTGTCCGGCAAATCAAATTTAGCAAGATTCGAGTCAATATCTCCAATCGTTGCCAGAGATGCAGTTCGAGCAATTTGCTGCACCGATACACCCTGATCCGCCGCCCGATTCGGGTCAGGTTTAACCAAAATTTCTGGCTTTACCAAACTCGCGCTAGACTGTACCTCAATCAGTCCCGGAACTTGCCTCATTTGTAGCGTGAGAGCTTCAGCAGTTTTAGTTAAAGCTTCGGCATTTTCGCTTTTTAGAACGATCGACATTTGCTTCCTACCGCCGACACGCCCTTGAGCAAAACTCAACCGCACACCGGGAACATCGCGAAGTTTCGGCCGCATTTCCTCTTCAAATCGCTGTTGTCCGATCCGCTTGTCGGCGGGTTTCAATTTCACGTAAAGACTGGCTGTATTCACCCCGCTAGCGCCGCCGCTGCCGCCTCCCGCACCCCCGGAAACTGTCGGAGCACCTTCAGTCTCCAAAACGCTATCTACGGCTGGATGAGCGAGCAATAATTGAGTTGCTTGCTGCACTGCTGAATCTGTCTGCTGTAAAGTCGAGCCCGGAGGCAATTCAATAGAGACAGTCGAAAGTCCGGTATCATCGCGATCGATAAACCCAGTCGGAATGTAAGGTATTAATTGAACGCTGCCGAAAAACAAAGCTACACTTAAAATTAAGACGATCGCCCGATGCTTCAGCGCCCAAGTCAAAAGCCTGCGGTACTGATAAGAAAGTTGGTCTTTTTTGAGTTCCTGATGGTGTCCTTTCTCCTTAAACAAATAAGCCGCCATCATCGGAGTAACGGTTCGGGCTACTAACAGCGAAAATAACACCGACGCCGAAACCGTCACCCCAAAAGGCCGAAAAAACTGACCGGGAATTCCCGGCATAAAAGCCACAGGCGCAAATACTGCAACAATCGTCATCGTAGTAGCAACAACAGCCAAACCAATTTCAGCCGAAGCATCCAAAGAAGCTTGATAGGGAGTTTTCCCCATCCCGACGTGACGTTCGATATTCTCAATTTCGACGATCGCATCATCTACTAATATTCCCACCACCAGCGACAGCGCCAACAAAGTCATACTGTTGAGGGTGTAGCCCAAAAGCCGGAGCACAGCAAAAGTAGGAATTGCCGACAGCGGTAAGGCAACAGAAGCAATTAAAGTTGCGCGCCAATCCCGCAAAAAGATTAAAATAGTTATTACCGCTAAAGCCGCTCCCAAAATTAAAGCATCTACAGAAGCTTCATAAGAATCTCGAATGTGGTCGGCTAAAGTATAAATAAGTTCCAGCTTGACATCAGGCGGCAAAGTTTTTTCCAGTTTTTTAACAGTTTCCCGCACCGCTTCTTCTACTGTTACCAGAGTGCTGCCGGTACTGCGGAGGATGGAAAAAGCCACTACAGGTTTGTTGTTGAGCCGTGCCGCCTGACGCGCTTCTGCATAGCCTTCACCAACTTCTCCCAAAGTCGAAAGCGGCACAAAACCGCCTTTAGGCAAGGTAATTTGATAAGTTTTCAACTGTTCGATTGTTTTGGCACTGCCGAGGGTGCGGACTGTTTGCTCGGAATTGCCAATTTCAGTTCTGCCGCCCGGTAAATTGATGTTAAAATTGCGAATTTGGTCGTTAACTTGAGTAGCTGTAATGCCGAGACTTTGCAGTTGTTCGGGGTTTAAATCGACTCGAATATCCCTGTCTCTGCCTCCGATTCGCTGCACTTGAGCGACACCTTTGACGGAGAGGAGGACGCGGCTGATGTTTTGGTCGATTAATTCGCTTAACTGTTCTACGGTTTGGCGATCGGAAACAACCGCGTAAGACATAATTGAACTGCCGGCAAATTCGACTCGCTTGACAACCGGGTCGTTAATGTCTTGGGGCAAGCTTTGGCGGATTTGGGCGATCGCGTTGCGGACATCGTTAGTAGCGCGATCGCTATTTGTTCCCAATAAAAAGTTAACTGTTGTATTAGAAGAACCATCATTAACTGTAGAGATAATGTGGTCGATATTGCCCAAACCAGCCACAGCATCTTCTACTTTTTTCGTAACTTGAGATTCAAGTTCTGCTGGATCTGCCCCCGGTTGGCTGACGGATATCGAAACTGAAGGCACATCAATATTCGGTGAATCATCAATGCCTAAAAGCGGAAATGATAGTAAACCCCCGATTGTCAGAACTAAGAATAAAACAATCGTGGGTACTGGCTGTTTTATCGACCAAGCCGAAATGTTGAAAGACATAATTTAGAATTGGGAACTCGTACTGAGCTTAGTCGAAGTATGAGGAATTGGTTATCTGCGTTCGTCGGCGTTTATCTGCTTTCATCTGCGGTAAAAAACACAAAAAAATCTAACAATAACCCATAACCAATAACTATTTAACAACCTTAACCCGATCGCCATCCTTCAGATAACCAGCTCCAGCAATAACCACCCGATCGCCCGCCTTCAAACCCTTTTTAACCTCCACCTTAGCAGCAGTCAAATCCCCTACAGCACCCCCGGAAATTTCCCCAACTTCCACTGGTTGAGCCTGTACCTTGTCCTCGCCGACAAGTTTGTAAACAATAGAACTGCCGTCAGATTGCGGCAAAATAGCTTTAGCGGGGACTTTCAAACCTTGAGCCGTTGCCGTCGAAAGGGATGCGCGCAAAAACATTCCCGATCGCAAAAACGCGCTTGCCGGCAAATCAATCTTCACCGTAGCTTGCCGATTTTGCGGGTCAACTAGCGGCGAAATATCTCGCACAGTTCCTGACAACTTAATCCGCTTGTCAGAGTCAGAAGTAATCTGCACCGCTGTTCCCGGTCGCACTTGCGCAACCTGAGTTTCCGGCACTTTCAATTGTAGTTCCAGCTTGTTTCCCCGAATAATTGAAAAGAGTTTTTGACTCCCCGAAGAAACATCCCCAACTCGACCAATTCTTTCAGCCACAGTGCCGCTATCCGGTGCTCGCACTATAGTTTGTTCTAGTTGAGTTTGTAACTGTTGGACTCGCGCATCATTGCTGCGGACAGTTGCTGCGTTATTTCCGACATTTGCTCTGGCACTGCTGACACTCGCTCCGGCCGTATTCACTTTAGCGCGAGCGCTGCTGAGGGCCGCTCTAGCCGTACTGATATTAGCTTCAGCAGTAGCTACTTTAGCAATAGCCGATCGCACTTCTTCCGCTGCTTTATTCTGTTCTTCCAAAGCTGTATTCAAGTCAGCTTTAGTTTTGTTCAAGTCTTGAACTGCCGTGTCTCGCTCCGTCTTGCGCTTTTCTAAATCTTGCTGACTAATTACTCCCTGAGTAGCCAAATTTTGGCTGCGGTTTACTTCTCTTTGAGCTTGAGCTAATTTAGCCTGGGCGGAAGCAATTCCCGCTCTAGCTTGAGTGACACCGGCTTTAGCTTGCTCCACACCGGCCCTGGCCTGGCCGACGCCTGTTTGGGCTTGCGCTGCGTCAGCGATGGCTTTTTCAACGCCAGCTTGAGCTTGAGCGACGCCGGCTTGGGCTTCTTGTTGGGCTGACTGAGCTTGCTGTACCTGAGCTTCGGCTTGTTCTACCGTAGAATTAGCCGATTGTACTCCAGCAAGCGCTTCGGCAATTTGCGATCGCAGCACCGAATCGTCCAAAACCGCCATCGTCTGACCTTTTTCTACCGCATCTCCCTCCGCCACCAAAACCTGCTTGATTTGCAAACCGTTAGCCTGCGGCAGCACCGGCAGCAAGTCGTAGGCCACCACGGTGCCCGTCGCTTCCAGAGTTTCACCCACCTCGGCAGATTCCACAGGCGCCACTGTCACAGTCTGAGCCGTCGCCTGCTGATTTGCCGGTGGAATTGGAACTGCGGGACGCGCGCTCTGCTTGCCCCCACCAGTCAACTCTACTGCTAGCAGCGTTGCAGCCACGCCAATGCCTGCGCCCGCCAACATGGTAGGCCACCTGAGTCCTTTGCTGGGCGAGGCTTCTGGCTCTTCTGGTTCCAAAACTTCAGATTCTTCCCCCTCCATTTCTGGAGGTTCTAGGGCAACTTCTCGTTCATCTTCCTCAGGAGAAAATTGCCAGCGAGAGCGGTCTGAGAGTCCACTTTCAGGTATGTCCACTGCTGAGTTGTTGTCGCGTCCGCTCTGCACGGGGGGAATGGGTTTCTTTTCTTCCGCTTCTGAAAAAACTTGATTGGTCACGGTAATTCCTCTCGCCGCTATTAGCCTGTGGTTTTTTTATTGTAAAGAAAGATTGCGGTTTTTATATCTGATTCATTTTAACGAAGGGCCTGAGCAGTTGCGCGTCCTCCTTTTGGGTGAGTGTAGCGCCATTTCACCTTACAATGGCGAATTGAGCCTTTGTACGATCGACATTTAATTCGATCTGGCTCCCGGGCATACTGAATATTAGGGTGATTTTGCAGCGTGGGGTCGATCGGGCTGGCATTGTCTGTCCCGGAGCGGTTTTGCCATCACCTAACGGATCGATGCTGAGAGAATTCAGTCTAATCTTGAACTGATTATTGCTAATCTATACTCTAATGTGTTTATTGTAGAATACGGCACATCGGCTAAAAAAGTTGTGCCAGTTTATTTAAAAAAAATCAAAATGAATAGTCTCTTTTCTCCCCTCCAACAGTTTCTAATTACTTGGCTGCTAGTGCTAGTGACGGGATGGTTTACCCTGACTGCTGTCAGTTATGTTGGGGAACTCGTCAGCATTTTAGTAACAGCGGGACTCATTGCATTTTTATTAAATTATGCAGTAAAAAGACTGCAAGTATTTTTGCCTCGGGGAGTAGCTGCGGGGCTGGTTTATTTAACTGCGGGTGTGATAGTAGTAGTAATCGGTTTAACTATTGTGCCGCCGGTGTTCAGCCAAGCTAGGCAGTTGGGGGTGAGGTTCCCGGAATTGCTGGAGTCGGGGCGGCTGCAGCTAGGTGAATTTCAAGCCTGGAGTGCCGAGCGCAATTTACCGTTTGACGTGCAAATATTGGAGCAGCAACTGTCAGCTAGAGTCCAGGGACAAGTACAGGCGATCGCCGGTACGGGTTTAGGCTTAGTTGTAGGTACTTTTAACTGGTTTTTGGACTTAATTTTTATTGTGGTGATTTCCTTTTATATGCTCCTAGACGGGAAAAGAGTGTGGCAGGGTTTGACCAGCATTTTTTCCCCAGACATTCGCTATGTTTTAACAGAGACTTTGGAGCGAAACCTCCAGCGATTTGTGTCGGGACAGTTATTGCTGGGACTATTTATGGCAATCTCGCTAACTCTGGCTTTTTGGTGGCTGCAAGTTCCGTTTTTTCTCTTGTTTGCCGTCTTTATAGGATTGACAGAAATAATTCCGTTCATCGGAGCAACGCTGGGGATTGGCACTGTTAGTATAATTGTAGCGTTTATTGATTGGTGGCTGGCGCTGCAAGTCTTGGTAGTGGCGATCGGTCTCCAGCAAATCAAGGATAATTTAGTAGCGCCCCGAATCATGGGCAATCTCACCGGATTGAGCCCGGTAATTATTTTCACAGCTTTGCTGTTAGGAGGTAGAGTGGGAGGGTTGTTAGGAGTTATCCTGGCAATTCCGCTAACAGGGGTAGTAAAAAGTATAGTAGAAATTGTACTCAATCCCAAATTGCCACCGCAAACAGGCTCGTTTTTCTACAATCCTTTTAGCGGCGAGGAATTGGGTAAAATATCCGAAGATGAAAGTAGAATCATTTTGGTTTCAGATGAACAAAAATAGTCTAATTTTTGTAGTAAGTATTTCAGTCATGAAAACTTGTCTAAGCCAGAAATTAACTTTTGGCTGCTGAGTCCATTAAGAAAAGGCTAAAGTCTTTACTAAGAACTTTAAGCACTTTAGTCTTTATTACTAACCCACTTAAAATCTCAAACCTAAAAACTTATGAATTGGTGGCAAAATCTTAGAAAAAATCCTCTAGCTCGGTTGGGAGCAGTGCTGCTGTTAATTTTTTATACAGTCGCACTTTTTGCCGAATTTGTGGCACCTTACGACCCCTACGACTCTCAATTAAACGGTTCATTGCTGCCGCCGACCCAGATTTATTTAAGCACCAAAGACGGGCGATTTATCGGGCCCCACGTTTATCCGACTACTCAGGGCCCGGTGGATGCGAATACGGGCGATCGCGAGGTAATTGTAGACTGGCAAAAACCCTCTGCTTTAGGTTTATTTGTCAAAGGTTCTCCCTATAAGTTTTTAGGAGTTTTGCCATTAGACAGGCACTTGTTTGGTACTACAGGAGAAGGCCAAATTAACATTTTAGGAACGGACGAACAAGCTCGCGATCAATTCAGTCGCTTAGTACAGGGCAGCAGAATTAGCCTCTGCATCGGTTTAGTAGGAATAGCAATTTCATTTCCCTTGGGATTGTTAATCGGAGGAATCTCGGGTTATTTCGGCAGTTGGATTGACAGTATTTTAATGCGCTTCGCCGAAGTATTGATGACGATTCCCGGTCTTTATTTATTAGTAGCGCTAGCAGCAGTGCTGCCCCCGGGATTGACAAGCGCTCAGCGATTTATATTGATTGTGCTGATTACTTCATTTATTAGTTGGGCGAGTTTAGCGCGGGTAATTCGCGGCCAGGTACTGTCAATTAAACAGCTAGAATTCGTGCAAGCGGCGCGGGCAATGGGCGCTAATCCAATTTATATTATTGTCCGCCACGTGTTGCCACAAACGGCAACTTACGTAATTATTTCTGCCACTTTGTCGGTTCCTGGTTTTATTGTGGCGGAGTCGGTTTTGAGTTTAATTGGGTTGGGAATTCAACAGCCAGATCCTTCTTGGGGAAATTTGCTATCCCTGTCTACCAATGCTTCCATTTTAGTGTTGCAGCCTTGGTTGGTTTGGCCTCCGGCGATACTGATTATTTTGACTGTTTTGGCGTTTAATTTATTGGGGGATGGGTTGCGGGATGCTCTCGATCCGAGAAGCATTCAAAGGTAATTGCAACTTAGTAATTTATCGTTCCCAGGCACAGCCGGGGCAGCAGTGACGCACCCTACTTTTAATTGTTAACAGGTAAGCGGATCGTAAAAGTAGAACCAACACCCTCCTGACTTGTTACTGAAATATTACCGCCCATCATTAGGCAAAAACGCTGGCTGATTGCTAATCCCAAACCGGTGCCGCCGTACTTGCGGGTGGTGGAAGCGTCTGCTTGGGTAAAGGGTTGGAAAATATGCTGCAACTGATCCGGATTCATCCCAATTCCTGTATCTGTACAATTAAAAACTAAAAATTCTTTACTGGCAATGGAAGATAGAGAATTTACCGCAGGTTCAGAAGTGTTTTCTTGTCTGGCTTCGCTGCTGTCGCCCGCGATTTTTTCTCGGGTGGCGGTGAGGGTAATTGTACCGTTTTGAGTGAATTTGGCGGCATTGCTCAGCAAATTTAATAAAATCTGCTGCACTTTGGTAATGTCACCGTGCATAGTGCCGATATTCGTAATTTTATCCAAGTTTAGAGTGTTGCCGTTTTTCTCAATTAGCGGCGCGGCGGTAGATGCAACTTCTTCAATCAAGGCGGCGATGTCGAAGGTTTCTAAGTAAAGATCCATGCGGCCGGCTTCGATTTTAGAAATGTCGAGAATGTCGTTAATTAGTGACAGCAAGTGTCTGCCGGAAGTGCGGATTTTGTCTAAATCTGGGGTGAGTTCATTGTAGCCCAATTCTTCGGTTTCTTCTTGGAGCATTTCGCTGTAGCCGATGATGGCATTCAGAGGTGTTCGCAGTTCGTGGCTCATGTTTGCCAAAAATGCGCTTTTTGCGGTGGAAGCGGCTTCGGCTGCTTCTGCGGCGAGTTGCAAGGCGGATTCAAAGACTTTTCGATCGCTAATATCCTCGACGCTGCCTTCATAGTAGAGTACCTCGCCGTCGGCGTCGCACACTGCACGCGCGCTTTCGGAAATCCAAATTATGCTGCCGTCAACGCGGTAAACTTCTGACTCAAACCCCGAAATTTCTCCGAATTCTTCCATCACCTGCATAAACTTGTCGCGCCGCTGAGGATCGACGTAAGCTTGCTGTCTGATATTTGTAAGGTTTGATATCAATTCTTCGGGAGTGGCGTAGCCGTAGATGCGGGCTAAAGCTGGATTTACACTCAAGAAGTGGCCTTCGGGGGTTCTTTGAAAAATGCCTTCGACGGCATTTTCAAAGATACTGCGGTATTTTTGTTCTGCTTGACGCAGAGCGATTTGTGTGCGCTCGCGCTCGCTAGCTTCTATGGCTAGGGACACTAAATCTGCCAGAGAAGCTGCAAAATTTTGTTCTTCTAATGTCCAGTTGCGATGAGTTCCCACTTGTTCGATAGAGATAACTCCGACTGTTTGTCCGCCAAGTCGAATCGGCGCACCTAGGATTGATTTGATGCCGGTGAGTCCAAAGTAAGATGCCACAAATTCTCTGGTTCTAATATCTGAGAAAGCATCGTCGGCTGCGATCGTCCGGTGTTCTTCCAAAGCTTTAAAATAAGCTGGATAGTCTGCTGCTGCGAGTTCTGCCCCTGCTTCATGCTGTTCGCTGCTGCGGTGAAATTGGTCGAGACATTGCAATTTCGAGCGAGTCTCATCATACAGCCACGCGCCGACTTTTTCTGTCTGTAGGGTATGAGCTGCTGCTTCGGTGATTTGCCTCAAAGCTACTTGCAAATCGCCTCGATACAGCGCTTTATTTCTTGCCAATTCTACCAAAACCGTATTTTGTGTGAGCAATTGTTTTTGCCTTTGGCGCCGCCCGGATTCCGCTCGCTTCTGTTCGGTAATGTCGCGGGCTACAAAAATGACGGATTCTTCTGAAAGTGGCGAAATGCTGGCGGCAAAACAAACTTCGCGGTCGTCAATAGTTAAATCGTACTCGATGCTGACAGTTTGCTTAGTATCTAAAGCTGCTCGGATGTGGTTGAGAAAATTGTCGGCTGTAGCTTGCGGAAACACCTCTCCGACTTTTTTGCCAACTAATTCTTCGGCTGGTTTGTAGAGTAGGGAAAGATTGGTGGGCGCAATTTTTAAATAGCGACCGCTGGCGTCCAAAACTAGAATTAATTCGTTCATGGCTGCAAACAAAGCCCGCAATTCTGCTTCGGCGGCTTCGAGTTCTGCCGTCCGCTCTGCTACTCGCTGTTCTAAACTAGAGTTGGTTTGTTCTAGGGCAACAAAAGACGATCGCAATTGTCGGGCCATTTCATTAAAAGACTGAGCTAGGAGGCCGAGTTCTTTGACGCCTTGGACTTCGACTTCGCCGTTTAATTCTGCGGAGGTGAAGTCGGATGACTCAGACATTTTTCTTAAAGCTTTGGAAGCTTCCAGCAATCGGGTAATCGGTTTGACAACCCAGCGAGTGGTAAAAATTCCGAGTCCGATCGCCAGTACGAAGGCAAAAAAGCACAATAAGATAGTTGTGCGAGTGTTGGCGTTAATTTGCCCCATGAAGTCTGCTTCTGGGATAGCGACTACAATCAGCCAATCAAGACCGCGGCCGTCTTGCAGGGGAGCAACTGTAATGAATTGACGTTTGCCGTCAATATCGAAGGTAAACTGTCCTTGGCTGTCAATTTGTTCAAAATTGCCAAATCGTTTTTGCAAGTATGTAGAGGCCGATCGAATTAGCAAATTTTTGCTCTGTGTCGCTAACAGCCGTTTTTGTCCGTCTTGGCCAGTGACAAAGGGCAGTTCGTCTGTGGAACTGGCGACTATTTCTCCGCTGCGTTCGATCGCAAAAACTTGTCCCGACGGGCTAATTTTGATGCTTTTGAGAAAATCACTGATTTGAGAAAGAGTTAGGTCAATTGCCAGTACCCCCTGCAGGCTACCCGTTTGGCTGTAGATGGGCCTCACCGGCGTAATCCCCAGAACTGGCGGGGCTGCGAAAACGTAGATAGGAGACCAAGTGGCTTTTCCTGACTGTTTGGCAGCTTTGTACCACGGTCTAGTACGGGGGTCATAAGCGACGGTTTTGATTAGCTCAGTGCGATTTCCTTGGCTGTCGAGGCGATAAATTTGGCGGTTTGGAGCGGTTGATTCGTCTCTGATGTATACTAAGCTTTCTGCTTCTCGCTTGAGCAAGAGGAATTTGCCCTGTTCGTCGCCGTAGTAGATGGTTGTAGTTCGATCGCTCAGCTTGGTCTGGTTCCACAAATAGCGCTCTAAATTGGAGAAGTCTTCCGGGTCTAAGTTTCCAGAGGCGATCGCAGCAGTATTCATTTGCAGGAATAAATGAGACACATCCCCAAAACTGCGGAAATTTTCTTTCGTCCTCGCTGCAACTTCCAAACTTAACCTAGTAGCAAGGTCATTGACGGCTTTCTGGCCGTTGCGAAACGACAGCCATCCAGTCACGCCGACTGCTACGGAGATTTGCACCACCAGCGGTATCAACAAAACTAGGCTCAGTGACATCTTGGGCGAGCTTTTCATCAGATAACTGCTCAGATTTTTCAATAACATCAATATTCTGACACCTACCGAGTTTGCGTATCGTTTGTCGTTTAAAAGATGCCCTTGATATAAGTTACAAAGTTGTACAGCAAGAGTGAAGTGCGGTGACCGGCCGCTCAAAACTTGGCGGAGGTTTCCACCGCTACTGTAAAAACTTGTAATATTAATGATGGCACTACTTGCCTGAATGTGGCGATCGCTCTGCGGACTCGCGGTCAAAACGTCACACCCAGTAAAAGAAGCAACTTTAGGCCCGTGCTCCACACCCTGGTTGTCATCAGTCCTTCCCAATTATTTAATTCTTTAATCTAAAATTGTTCATTTAAAATGGGATCGCTTTCTCCGGGTACGGAGGGTCTCCTTTACGGCTGCTTAATAAAAATTAGATTTAAATTTTTTCTACTGTGGCAGGACAAATGTAAATTATTTGACAATCGGGTATTAAATAATTTGCTATTAATAAGATAAGCGGCCTACATTCCGATCGACTGACTACAAAGAGGATAATTGAAGCATCTGCATTTCATCAAGGGCAGCAAAGTAAAGCGTTTTTGGCTTTTTTGGACGATCGATCTTTTGGCAAAATAATACTTCTGGAGGATGACATGAACTATACATTTGAAATCCTGGGCGTATCTCCAACTTTAACATTTTTTAACCAGCAGCAGGAATTGCTGCAACAACAGCAGCCGTCGGGTGTAGAATACTTGGCAAACCGGAAGTGTACTCTCGATGCGTTTGTGGCATCCGTGGAGACAGTTTCTCCCGATCGCGGCTGGGATGTCGATCGAGTTGTAGACACCGTGATTAGTTTCTGGATGAACAACTCGGATAGCATCCAGTATTGGAAGCACAGGCTGCAGGATGCAGGCAGCGAAAACTTGTTAGTAGCGAGAGTAGGCGATATCAAGTCTTTGCAAGCTGCATTTGAATCGCTGCTGGGCGAATAGGAAAATCGGGAAATGCGAAAAAGTCGATCGGCTTTTTCGCAAAAATCAACTTAACTGTCTATTCGCAATTCTCAATTCCCCTGATTCGCGGCACGGAAGTCGCAGATATAAAATATCTGTTTCTTTCTTTCAGCTTCTACCTTCCATCTGCCTGATGCCTTCCACATCTGGCTAATGATTAATGATTTCGCAATTGGCAATTCCCAAATATTATGTCTCGTTCCAAAGCCCTGCAATCTTATATTTTTCTCCGCTTGCTTCTCGCACCGCTAATGTTGTGGACAATCACCACAGCAGTATTTTTGTTGCTGCGGGCCACTCCGGGCGACCCCATAGATGCCATTCTCGGCTCGCGAGCTCCGGCAGCCACCAAAGCAGCAATGCGAACCCAACTCGGCCTCGACGCACCCCTGTGGGAGCAATATTTTAAGTACATGAAAGACTTATTCAGTCTGGACTTGGGAACCTCTATCACCACTCGCGGACAAACCGTGTGGCAAATTATCGGAGACTATTTCCCCGCTACAGTGGAATTAGCAGTTTGTAGCATGGCCATAGCTTTAATTGTCGGCATCAGTATCGGTTCCCTGGCAGCATCCCGCCCCAACACTATTTTCGATGCTGTCGGCCGTTTGTTTGGCATTATCACTTACTCGCTGCCCGCTTTTTGGGCCGGCATGGTTTTGCAGTTGATTTTCGCGGTGCAGTTGGGCTGGTTTCCCTTGGGAACTCGCTTTCCCGTGACATTCCCAGCCCCCCAAGGCTACACAGGACTGTACACGATTGACAGTCTCCTGAGCGCTAACCCCGGTCAGTTTCTCACATCTTTGCATTATTTGGCACTTCCGAGTTTGACGTTGGGGATTCTTTTGAGCGGCATTTTCGAGCGCATTGTCAGAGTGAATCTCAAGCAAACTTTGCAAGCAGATTATGTCGAAGCAGCTAGAGCTAGAGGCATTCCCGAATTGCAGATTTTATGGGCTCACGCTCTGAAAAATGCGCTAATTCCGGTGATTACTGTCTTAGGATTGACTTTTGCTGCACTGTTAGGCGGTGCTATTTTAACAGAGGTTACTTTTTCTTGGCCGGGGTTGGCAAATCGCCTTTACGAAGCGATTAGCTTGCGGGATTATCCAACTGTTCAAGGTATTGTGGTGTTTTTTGCAGCAATTGTTGTAATTGCCAGCATTGTAATTGATATTTTGAATGCTTACGTTGACCCGCGAATTCGGTACTAAAAAAAGTTAGTTGTTATGATATGATGTCCGGTAAATTACCCGTAATCAACAGGGTAATTTACCGGACATCATACACCATACTGGCTATTGCTTACTTGCTCTGCCAAACTATTAGTTTAAGTAGTTGAAAATTAACATATTTCTGAATAATAAAAACGGCTAAAATAAACTAAAACCAGACCATAAATCTTTGCTATATAAGAATTTGTGCCATTATTTTTAGATAAATTAGCACAGTAAGTAAGGAAGAGCCAGTATGGTGTACAGCGCGCGCCTTACAACTACAGATGGTGTCCAAATAGATTCCTTGCGTCCAAGACTGTATCCGTTGTACCGCAGAATTCAAAACATCTGTGGCTTGACAACGTAAAATTTGTGTATTATAGTGTAATTTATTGTAGTTTATTAATTCTTACTGCCATGAAGCTAACTGCTGGTTGCTAACCCATCCCGATCGATTTCCAACGCTCTGTGCTTTAAAAACTACGAAAGCCAAAGATTTGAATTGGGTAGCGACCTCTCGATCGTACTGCGATCGAGCGTCCAGCACTACGAGGACGGCTCAGCAAACCAAGATGGAGCAGAAATATGCAAAAGAAAGCAATACTCAACGCAGCTAATTTGACCTGCGAAGTCGCACCCACACGGACTTTGTTCGCAGATATCACTGTTGCGATTCATGAAGGCTCGCGCATTGGCTTAGTCGGCCGCAACGGCAGCGGTAAATCGACCTTGCTCAAGCTACTTGCCGGACAACTAATCCCGCAGAGTGGCACAGTCGCGAGGACAGGTAGTGTTTACTATCTGCCTCAAGTCAGTACCCTGAATCTGTCTGCATCGAATGAATTGGTACTGGACTGGATCGCTTCTCATTCGGATGAATGGTGGACGGTGACGACGTTGCTAGAGGAGAAGTTTCCCTCGGAAGTCTCGCTATCTCAGCCTCTGAGCACAGTGAGCGGCGGAGAACTGACGAAACTTTGGTTGGCGATCGCTCTATCGAAGCAGCCTGATATTCTGTTGTTAGATGAGCCAACAAATCATTTAGACCTGTTAACCCTGGAACAGTTGCAGACAGCACTGCAAGAATTTTCTGGTGCTTTCGTTATTGTCTCGCACAAGCCGTTTTTTCTCGATCGCACCGTCGATACGATTTGGGAATTAACGCCAGCGGAGTTAAAGATTTACGGTGGCAACTACTCCTTCTATCGATCGCAAAAAGAAACCGAACATCAAGCCGCATTACGCGCCCACGAAGTAGCGCGAAAAGAACTAAAGCGAGTGAAAACATCAGCAGCTCACGAACAACAACGAGCCGCCCAATCTCGCCAACAAGGTCGCAAACGTGCCGACAGCATTCCGAAAATTCTCGCTGGTGCGTTGAAGCGACAAGCTGAAGTAACGGCAGGAATAGCTAAGAAAAAACATGAACTAGCCGTAGAACAAGCAACTAATCAAGTTACCGCAACCAAAATCAGAACGACGAAAACAACCAGGGTTAAATTAGAAGAATGCAGTCACAAACATAAAAATTTAATCGATATCCAAGGTGCTGATTTGAGATTAGGAGCGCGCCGATTAATCAAAAACATTCAGCTTCATGTATCGTCAGAATCGCGCATTGCTATTGCTGGAAAGAACGGCTCAGGAAAATCCTGTTTAGCTCAAGCCATTCTAGGAATGGAGCGAACTCCAGCAATTTTAGAATCCGGTGAAATTGCCATAAAATCTGCCATAAAAGGGGTATATCTCGATCAAAGCTATGAAATGGTCGATCGCTCTCGGACAGTCCTCGAAAATATGCAAATGGCCAACCCAAACTTAGACTATCAATTGCTGCGACAGCAATTAGGAAATTTTCTATTTTTTAATGATGAGGTGAACAAGCCTGCATCTGCCTTAAGCGGCGGTGAGTTAGCGAGATTAGGGCTGGCTGCGATCGGCATTTCTCAAATTGATTGGCTCATTTTAGATGAACCAACAAATAATTTGGATTTGGAAACAGTGAATCAGATTGTTGATGGAGTCAATGAGTTTCAGAGCGCCCTCTGGGTCATTTCCCACGACCTCGACTTTCTCAGCCGCATTGGAATCACACAAGCCTACCAACTCCACAACGGCCAACTTCAGCCGCTGATCCATCAACCGCATGAGTTGGAACGTTATCATCAGGAATTACTTGAGATGCAAATGTCTTAATTCAGAAGCTCAGTGGCGCAGTCTACATCAGCAGGAGTAGCAAAAGCTCCTATTTTGGGAAGAAGACAATTTCTAGTTTCTGGGCAATACTGGATCAAACACAGTTCAATATTTGAGGAAACGCTGATGAGATTATTGCGAACAATCGCCGCTCTATCGGCGGCATTGACCCCACTGATGGCTGAAGCTGCCTTTAGCCGTCCCATGCCGGGAACAGCCGATTTTCCCAGAGCCTCAAACCCCCAAGTAAATGTGCCGGTTTGCTTCCTCGAAACTCCAGGCGGCACAACTTTTGATTTAGTAAGCTTGTGCGGCAGCAATGCAGCTCCCCAAAACACTGCTCCGGTTGCGGGCAACCCCGCCAATGCTCCTGCAAATAACCCCAATGGGGGCACTCCGGCTGCTGCCCCGAACCCCAACCCCATCACCAGAGATGCTGTCGGCACCCCGATAACTACTCCAACAGGCACGCCAAATCCCAACAATCAGAATAATCAGAATCCGGGAACTTCGCCCAATACCGATCAGAATAATCAGAATCCGGGAACTTCGCCCGCAGGTACTCCCAATAATGCCAATCCGGGAAGTTCGCCCTATACCAATCCCAATAATCTCAATCCGGGAAGTTCGCCCTATACCACTCCCAATAATGCCAATCCGGGAACTTCGCCGAGTACCACTCCGAATAATACCAATCCGGGAACTTCGCCGAATACCAATCAGAATAATCTCAATCCGGGAAGTTCGCCCTATACCACTCCGAATAATGCCAATCCGGGAACTTCGCCGAATACCACCAATCAGAATAATCTCAATCCGGGAACTTCGCCGAATACCACTCCCAGCAACAATTTGTCTCCGAATAATGGAACAGGCAACGGCACGGGCACTCTTTGAACTGCCGGGGATGAGTTATGCTAAGACATTGAAGTGGCGATCGCACTTGAGGAGGACATCTCGTGTCAAACTTAGTTCAACGCTTAGAAATAACCGCTCATCCGCAACTAGAAAAATCCCTCGGCTATCGAGGAGATAGTCGCTGGGTAGCTTGGCGCTGGGAACCGGATATCGACCAACTTATTTCCAGCGACGGCAAAACAGTCGGCACTGGCAATAATATGGCTTGGCTGGTGTTTTTGCAGCACGATTTAGTCGATCCTGCAGTACAAGAGTACAACCTCGGCGAGGGCGATCGCTACTGGCTGCTTTTAGACACTGAAACTAGAAATCTCTACGTCGGCGAAGGGAAAACTGTTCAAAGTCTGCTCGAACAGCCGGAAAGTTTAGCTTTATTGGCCTGTCTCGATGGCGGTAATGCCGATCGACAAACTGGTGAAACTTGGCAGGAAACGCTATCTCAACTAACAGCCAAACCAGTTGTTCGCCACCTTACAAATGCCCTTCCTTTCGGTATAGCGGCCGCTTTGATAGGTGCTTTAGGAGTGGGAACCGGATTGTGGGTAGTGCCGGCGGTGCAGCAGAAACTAGCCGAAAAAACAGCTTTTATTTCCCCAATTAGTTCTGCGGCCAACTGCGGGCTTGGCGGTTCAGACGATTTTTCAGCTTATATCGGTTCCTCAAGCGGAAATAAAGAACTTCATTTAATAGGCGTTTACGAAGCCAATGCGGATCACAAGAACCGAGATTTATCAAAAAGTGCGATCCAAATCAAAGTAGAACGCCGAAACAAGCCAATAATTCTCGCACTTTCAGCTTATGAACCGGTGCAATGGAACATTACCGCAGAACCGGGCGCAGTTATCGAAAAAATAATTGTTAACGGATACAACAACCAAACTGTTTCAGGAGTTTCGGGAATTCCAATTGAAGAGCACAGCTACGAAGAAACCGGAAACTATATCGGCGACTTTATCTACAAGTGGGGTGCTACGGCTGAAAGTACCAATACTTCTTCCCTCGTGACTAAATTGGAACAGATAAACCGCACCAGTTTAACTTCTTTTCAAGGATGTTACCGAGGTACGAATTTTGCGATTAAGTAAGAATTATTGATTATTTTGGGGTGGGGAAACGGCATTGCCGTCTCCTCAAGAGCGGTGTTGTCGATCGTTATATCGGAGAGTAATTTCATCATCCCATCCGTCCGATTGATTTTACCCATTAGCGGAAATCAGGAAACGGCACTGCAGTTTCCTACAATTAATCGGGCTATGGTTACATCTTCAATAAGGCGATTATTTTGGGCTAGGAAAACGACAGTGCCGTTTCCTCCTTTGCCTGCTGATTCTGTTTTTCACCAATCCGTTGATGTTAATTGAAGGGTGTACATTTTAAACAGTTATTTGACAAGCTTATGTCATGACTGTATCATAAAATATTAACTTTAATTTTTGATTTCAGACAATAACAATGCTAACAAACTTAAAATGAAATACTGGTATGAAACCCTCGCTGTAGCGCAGCGAATTTTAATAGAATTGGGAAGGCGAAGACGCAGTTTAATTTTTTGGGCTATCTTTCCGATTTCTATCTTGATTATTAACGCTTTAATTTTAGCAGAACGCGCGCAACTGACAACAGCAAAAGCTTTTGAAACAGCCGCCCCTGCAAGCTTAGTAGGAGCTGCTTTATTTTTTAGCTGTCTCGGCGGTAGCGTAGCAACCGTAGTAGCAGAGCGAGAACAGCATACTCTCAAACGCTTGTTTATTTCCCCCCTGAGCGGCACTTCCTACTTTTTAGGGATTTTTATTGCTCACAGTTGCATCGGTATCGGTCAGGTAATTTTAGTATACACGATCGCCTCTTTTTTAGGAGCACAATTTCAAGGCTCTATCCTGTTAGGATGCGCGATTATTCTGCTCAGTATTGTATCTTATGTAGGTGTAGGCTTTATTCTCGGCACCCAGTTTGCAAGGCGCACTGAAGATGTCAATTCGCTTGTAGCGGCTTTCGGCGTTCCTTTGTTGATTTTAGGAGGCGCATTTTTGCCAACTTCGCTGTTTCCCAAAAGTCTGCTGGAACTCGCCCAGTACAATCCAATTTATCACATGAACGAAGCCCTGATGGGCGTGTGGGCTGACGGCAAAGATTTGGCTGATATTTCGTCGCACTTCGAGTTTTTGTGTATTTTTGCTGTTTTAATGATAGTAGCCGGATGGCTCTCTTACCGACGGATGTTGAGAGTAGAAAGAAGACTTTAAAACTATCTCATTATGTCGTAAATATTTATCTTTCTCTTCTCTGACTCAGCGCCCTCTGCGCTCTCGGCGGTTTAATCGTTCAGAAACAACCGTAAATATATAAAATAATACGGAGAATTAAAGCAGTGCTGCAAATAGAAAAGCTAAATAAGTCCTATGGCGAGCGTTCAGTGCTTAAAGATTTAACACTGCACATTCAATCTGGAGAAGTTTACGGTTTGCTGGGACCAAACGGGGCGGGTAAAACTACAACTATCAATATTGTATGCAATTTGCTAAATGCCGACAGCGGCAAAGTTTCTATCAATGGTGAACCTGTTTCCGAAGCTACAAAATCCTTAATCGGTGTAGCGCCCCAAGAAAATTTGCTTTACAAAAGCCTTAGCTGCGAAGAAAATCTCAACTTTTTTGCTCAAATTTACGGCTTAGAGCGCAAACAGCGGCGCTATCAAGTAAGACACTGTTTGAAAGCAGTAAATTTGACAGATAGAGCTACAAGCCCGGTGGAAACTTTGAGCGGAGGAATGCAGCGCCGTTTGAATATTGCGGTGGCTTTAGTACACCAGCCTAAATTAGTAATTTTAGATGAACCGACAACGGGTTTAGATATTGAGGCTCGCTACGAAATTTGGGATTTAATTCAGCGCTTGCAATCCGAAGGAACTACAATTTTGCTGACAACTCACTTGTTGGATGAAGCTGAACGGCTGTGTCAGAGAATCGGGATTTTGAAAAATGGCAGTATTGTGGCTGAGGGCAGTTTGGAGGAGTTGCAAACACTGATTCCTGCTCAAGAAATTATCGTGGTAAAAACCGATGAAGAAGCTGAAGTCATCGCCCGCGCTAAACAATACAGTTTTATCCCCCGTCGCTACGGTAGCGATTTAGCTTTTTGGCTGCCGGAACGTTTAGAATTAAAAGAGATTATTTTGCTGTTCGATGGAATTTCTATTGATTCAATCGCTCGGTATCCGGTGCGATTAGAACATATTTATGTCGAAGTGACTAAACAAACTGTATCCTAAGCTGCGTTCATCCGCGTATATCCGCCACCATCTGCGGTTAAAGTTCCACAGTAATTAACTGATAAACAAAGTGCTAACAAAAAGGATTTGATTATTTTTAGCGACAGGGATATCATGAATGTCGATATCTCCTGTAGTATAGCCGATGCGCGGTATGTAGAGTATTTGATAAGCTGCTACGCAGCTAAACCGGATAAAATAGCATTGCCTTTATTTTTGATTTTTCGATCCCATTTAATAACCATTTCTCCTTCATTTAATAATCTATGTAGTAATTCTGACAATTCTTCTACTGACTTAAACAGTCGATGTGCTATATATTCTTTCGCTGAATGCCAGACCAATTCAATCAAATTATAATCGGGGCTGTAAGGTGGCAAAAATTCTAAAATAATATGAGGCATTTCGGCTGATATTTGGCTCCGAATATCTTTCTTTTTATGAAAACTAGCATTGTCTAAAATAATTACAATCTTCATTCCAGATTCGGCAAATTTTTCAGCTTGATTACCCATTTCTCTCCATTCTTGAACTATCGAATCATTTAAGGCATTAATTTGCTCGTAAAAGGTATTCGAGTCTCCTCTTTTTATCACAAAATTTAACCTTTTTTTGTCATGATATCTCAACCCACCCATGATATTTACTCTGCCTCTTTTTCTTTGACCTGTGATTTTTTTTCGACTGCCTTTTTTACCCCAACTTTTTCTTCTTATCACTCGTAAACTGAATCCACTTTCATCCCAAAACCATACTTGTAAAAGCTCTGGGGTTTCTTTTGTTATTCTTAAATACTCAGAGAGCTTCTGTTTAAATACTTCTCTTTCAATTGGATTTTGTTTGTCCTCTAAACTATATTTAGCCCAAATATAAACGTATTTTTTTTTATGTAGTATTCTGGATATTTGGGAACTACTCAATTTAATTCCTGTGACTTTTTCTAAATATGTTGCTAGTCGGGCTGCTGTCCATCTCCCAAATTCATATCCATATTCTTCCGGATTTTTGTCGATTGTATCTATCAATATTTTTTCATACTCTGGAGTGACTTTGCGAAAATTTCCTGGGCTTCTTTTATCTAAAAAACTATCCAAATTATCCGGTCGCCATGAACTGACCAATAAGCTACTGTTGTGTAAGCAATCTCCATAAATTCACTAATTTCTTGATAAGTTTTTCCGTCATTTATTAGCAATAAAATTAGAACTTTTTCCCTCACATAATTATCGTCCGACTCTTTTAGTATTTTAATGAGTCTCTGTTTTTGATTTTGAGATAGATGATTTTTGGCTGGCATACACTATAACTAATGATTGCTTATTTTTTTATATTATACAATCTAGCTGCGTCTCAGCTTATCATCGCTGATTTTACAGGGCAAAGATTTGATTGGATTAAGCGGATGTTTAAGATTTGGTCAGTTAGAAATAACTCAAAATACTCAGGGAACTCTCATCAAGAATCTCTTGACAGGGGAAGAATTAGGTGTGATGATTGGAGTGAGTGCCAATGCGATTACATCGGCTAATTTCCGGTTGATTTAGGAAATCAAGAAAAGCGCGATCGCCCATTCAATCCAAAAGGGATCTCGCACTTGACCCAAAATAGCACTTGAGAACCCCGACTTCTTTAAGCAGTCGGGATTCTCGCCTTCAGGGCCAACCTTTTCTACACAGTCTTAGCCCACTCGATCCAAGTTTCCATCGGGCGGAAACCGACTGATTTGTAAAGCTTTGTCGCCCCCGTCAAACTGTCAGCATCAACGCTGAGTTTAGCTGTGTTTGCACCCGCCGCTTTTAAGGAGTGCAAACCCGCCAGCAGCATCGCTTTTCCTAAACCCATTTTCCGAAAGTCGCGCCGTGTACCCAACAATTCAATCCAACCGTCTTTTGTGCCGCTGCGGGCGTTTTTTTGAGGTTTGATTTGACAGTCGCAGAAAGCAGCAAATTTGCGATCGCCCGAAACAGCAATCAAGTCTAATTCCGGCTGATAATTCGGATCTTGCATCCAGTAGCGCACGGTTTCCGCAGTTAAATCGTGGTGGTTCCAGTGATCGATAAATGACTGGTTGAACATTTCTACCCAAGGTTGGATGTCTTGTTCTCCCGATACGTGGGTTAGCGCAAAATCTGCGGGAAATTCCGGTGTGGGAATGGGTTCAGCAAGGGATCGGGCCATTGTCCAAAAATAGCGATCGACCTCAAAGCCCTGTTTCTCTAACAGTCGCATCTCATCTGTTTTATCCTCGCGGCTGTAGGTACGCAATTTCGCGGGCAAATTCCGTTCTTTTGCGACTTCGCGCAACCGCTTTTCGCCCCACTTAATTATCTCTTTTTCTAAACCTTCGCTACGCAGATTTGGATGCACGTAAAACCACAGACAAGCGTCTATTTCATCCTGGGAATCGGGCATATCTAGGAGTGACAAACCGATTAGTTTGTAATTACCATCTTCCCACAACTGCACGTCGCGGGCTTTGTCGAGTTTGGGTGCATCAAGTATTAGCTTGAGTTCAGTTGCTGAGACTTCTTCGCCGAGGCGATCGACTGCTTCGCAAGCATCGATTAAATTGGCGATCGCGCACCAGTCAGTTTGGCCCTTGTAGGAGCGTGTTGTTAAGATATTCATAGAAAACTTGCAATCCGTAATTTCGGACTGTTCCTCTTAATTGGTATTGGCAAACAAGTACAGTGAATTTCTGGCAAAAATCCGAGTTTTTGATTTTTAACCGCTTCGGAATGCGGATAAACGCGGATGTAATGCAGATTTATTGTGGTGTCGATAAAACTTAGAAACCTGTTTATATCACCCAGGCTTTCAGGTTTTATCTAATTAGGCAATCATAAAAATTGGTTTGCCCTTCCGGGCTAGTTTTATATGTGAGTTTATGGCTGGATGTCGATGAGTCGCGCTCTCTTTCGTTACCGAGCTTGGTGCTTAAGTAACTATTGTTTGAATAAAGTTTATACAGCTAAGTAAAGAAGTTGTCACCCCCACCGGGTAGTTGATTTTTACTTTTGCTCTCTTTTACACTAAATCCTTTTTCAGGGATTTTTGCCTCCTCCTGTTAACTCGCCCGATCGGGGGAGGGGAGAAGTTGAACTTATTTAAAAGTTACCTATTTCAACTATAACCTGAGCCGTTTTTTTTGGCAAGTTTGAAATTGAGGGAATCTTGCTAGTATTAACGAGGCTGCCATTTGAGGGCAGGAGCGATCGTGCTTTTAACCAGCCGTAACTGTAATTTTTATAACGTTTTTCCCGGAGTTGGGGATTTAATTTTATCCAAACGTTAAACTAACGTTAAACAGTTTTCTCAGATTTATATGAGGTAAATATGCTCGACAACCTCGATTTAGATATCTCCCTCGATAAAGAAACCTACGATGCCAAGATAGAAGTTTTAATGAAACAGTTGCGATCGCTCCAACTGGCCTGCTGGGAAAAAAAATTGCCCGCAATTATCGTCCTCGAAGGCTGGGCAGCCGCGGGCAAAGGCGCTTTAGTCAAACAAATGGTAGGGTACATGGACCCGCGGGGGTTTGCCGTCCACCCGATTTGGCCGCCGTCAGCCGCAGAAAAGGGCTATCCTTTTCTGTGGCGATTTTGGCAGCAACTCCCCGCCCGCGGCAAAATTGGTTTTTTCTACCACAGTTGGTACACTCATGTTTTAGAAGACCGATTGTTCGATCGAGTCTCCGACGCCCAAGTACCCACAGTCATCCGACAAATCAACGCCTTCGAGCGGCAGATGGTTGATGACGGCGCCGCAATTGCCAAATTTTGGATTCACCTGAGCAAAAAAGAACTCAAGCACCGGCTCAAAAAACTAGAAGACGATACCTTACAAGCTTGGCGAGTGCGGCCCGAAGATTGGAAACAAGCCAAAAAATACCAAGAATACACAACTTTAGCAGAAGAAATGGTAGCCCAAACCGGCACGGGCTCCGCACCTTGGACGCTAGTAGAAGGCGATTGTCAGCGGTGGGCGAGAGTCAAAGTTTTAACGCAAATGGCAGCGACAATTACAGAAGCCTTAGACAGACTGCCGATGCAATCTGCACCCGTGAAATTGCCACCTCAAGAAAGGTTGGAACCCACCGAACCCGACTTACTGGCCCAAGTAGATTTAACTCAATCGCTGTCGCCCGACGAATACAAAGAGCAACTTCGCGAGGAACAAACCCGTTTTGGTAAACTGCAACAAAGCATTTACGAAGATAAAATCCCCGTGTTAGTGATGTTTGAAGGTTGGGACGCCGCCGGTAAAGGAGGAGCGATCAAACGCTTGACGGACGTATTAGACCCCCGCAGTTACACTGTTAATGCCTTTGGGGCCCCGACAGACGAAGAAAAAGCGCATCACTACCTCTGGCGGTTCTGGCAGCGGCTGCCAACGGCTGGTAAAATCAGCATTTACGATCGCAGTTGGTATGGTAGAGTGCTGGTCGAGCGAGTCGAAGGATTTGCCGCCGAACCCGAATGGCGTCGAGCTTACCAGGAAATCAACGAATTTGAGGAGCAACTCACCAGTTTCGGTTGTGTGTTAGTTAAATTCTGGCTGCACATCAGTCCTGACGAAGAACTAAAGCGGTTTACAGAGCGGCAAAACAATCCATTTAAACAATACAAACTCACCGAGGAAGATTGGCGAAATCGGGAAAAGTGGAATTATTATGAAGTGGCGGTGAATCAAATGATTCAGCGCACCAGTGCCCCTGCTGCTCCCTGGACGCTAATTGCGGCCAATAACAAGTATTATGCTCGTGTTAAAGTAATTCAAACGGTAACGCAGGCAATTCGGAATCAACTGAAGCGCCGATAAATTGGGATTGGTAAATCGGTAACAGGTAATGGGGAAAAAAGTAGGCAGAAGAAAGCAGGCTTGAATTGTCTATTCAACCTGCCTGTGCTCGCTCCATTACCAATTACCAATCAACCATTACCAGTTATCAATTACCAATTAACTGTCAGCAATCTGTGACTGGAAGTAGCGGGCTTCACCCTGCAACCAATAGTTGATAGCTGACCGGAATCGAGCATTAGGATAAATGCGATCGGACTGCGTGATTCGCGAAAGTTAAAAACCCACCGATGCCCGTATTTCCTCCCGCAGCTAAATTCGCGCTCGTTTCCAAACTTCTGTACTAATTTATGAAGACACAGAATATTGCAAGATGCCAGAACTGTTAGCTCGCATTCTATTTCTATTCCTCCTGTTCTCACTGCTCAAATCGTGGTGGGATCAATCAGGAGGCAAAGACAATCCGTTATTAGACCGGCTGCGCGTTTTGCTGCTGATCAGCCTTTTGTTCCTGGCTTTTTTTGCGCCAGACACGCCAGTCGGAGCAGCGATTTTCGGCATAATAGCCTTCTTCTTTACGCCGTTAGGTTTTTCGATCACGCTGCTGGTGATTGCATCGGCGCTGATCACGAACGGGGGCATCCGCAACCCGGCGCCGAGAATGATCCTGGCAGCGCTGTTAGTTTTGATCCTTTCGAGTATGCCAGTTGTAGCTTACTGGTTCGCCGACCAAGCAGAACGGGACGCTGCTGCTCGCACAGTTTGCTGCGACGAAACAGCAGCGGCGATCGTCCTCCTCGGCAAGGGAACGACTAACAACCACACCGCCAACCGAGAAGCGATTCAACTGACAGATGCAGGCAATCGCCTGCCCTATGCTGCAGTTTTGTACAAAAAACAACTAGCACCTATGGTCATCGTTACCGCTGGCCCGAGACCCGAGTGGGAGGGTTATGTTGGCGAAGGTAAGGATATCGAAACGTTGCTGGCAAACAACATGGGCGTCCCGCGCAGCAGTATCGTTCTCGACAATAACGGCAGCAACATACGCACCAGTGCTGAAGAGGTGAGAAAGATACTCGACGGCCGCGGTGTCGGGCGCAAAGTAATTCTGGTAACATCTGCGATTCAGATGCGCCGAGCCAGCCTAGCATTTGCGAATATGGGAATTCAGGTGATTCCTAGAGCTACCGACTTCTACACTTATCAACCCACCGCAGGAGGGAAATCCAGACTCCGCTTAGACGCGGGAGATTTTTTGCCTCGTGCAGAAGCTTTGGTAACTACGACACGAGTATTCGAGGAATATTTCGGGTCTTTTTATTACTATTTGCGCGGCTGGCAGTCTCCCAGGGCCTAAAGCGGCGAGTTGTTGGTGTTTTTCTTAGGCAACAGCGACTGCTCCCCAGATTGGTTTAACATCTGATGAGAATCCGACCTTTGTGGGGAGTTGTATTTTTTTCTCATTCCGGCGGGGTCGCCGACAATCAAGTTTGCCATGAAAGCAAACAATACCCAAAAGATCACTGGCTCCCACTCGGATTTTTTGGGTGCCGGCGCCTCTTTAGCTTTGACGGACTCGACGTTGATTTTGATGTCTAGTTTGCCTTCAATTTCTTTGCCTTTTAGAACTCCGTCGCTGCACACACCCTTAAAAGTCAGCGGAGCTGGTTTTGGTGCTTCTGCTTTTGGTGCTTCTGCTTTTGGTGCTTCTGGCATTTTTTTATCCTGATTTTGGTAGATTCGGTTGCATGGTAAATTCTCAGAGGTTGGGGGGTATCCGGAAAGGATTGCGAATTTCTCCCTTGAGAATTAAGTTAGAGAAGCACCCTGCCCTGACAGCGGGGCAGGGAAATCACCATCGGTCGCCCTTTTGAGCTAGTGCTGGTTGTTGTCGGGAAACAACTTTGCCTTGAAGCTGCTACTTATTTATCTGGGCAAATAGCAGGTTTTTATGCAAAGTAATTTTCTTGGTCAGATTTATTTTAAAATCGGGCATGGAAAAGTTTGTGATCTCGATCGGGCGATCGCACTTTATTTTAGATTAAACCAATAAGTTATCTAATTTGACAATATCCACCAGCAAACTATCTTCCCTGCAACCAGAACAACTGACCGCATGGGCAAAAGAGGCAATAAATCGCAGTAAATCCGGTCAAATTCCCGCGTACATACCTCTCCTTGCACAAGCAGACAGACAAAGGTTTGCCGTGCAAATTCGGGCAACGGACGGTCAAATTTTGAGCTGGGGCAGCATCGATCAAACATTCCCGCTGATGAGTGCAGTCAAGCCCTTCGTCCTGCTTTATTTGCTGTGCGAATTGGGCGAAAAAATGGTATTTGACTGCGTTGGCTGGAAGCCTTCGGAACTGCCTTTCAATTCCTTAACTCAACTCGAAATAGACCAAGGAAAGCCGAGAAACCCGATGATTAATAGCGGCGCGATCGCCCTAGCGTCTTTGATTCCCGGTCAAAATGCTGTGGCGCGCTGTCAAAACTTGCGAACTTGGCTGAATCAACAGGCAAACAGTCAGTTATTTGTTGACGAGTTAATGCTCGATTCAGTGAATGCAATGCCGAATCAAAACAATTGGAATCTCGCCTTAAAAATCGTAGAATCGGGTTATATTCAAAATGCAGAAATTGCTTTAGAAACTTACAATCGCGTCTGCTGTTTGTCGGGAACTGTGGAGGATTTAGCTAAGCTGGGGATGGTTTTGGTAAATAGTGGCGATCGAGCAATGCGGGAAAACTGCCGCACTGTCAAAGCACTGATGGCAACTTGCGGTTTGTATGAAGCATCGGGCCGCTTTGCGCTGCAGGTGGGACTGCCGGCAAAGTCGGGAGTTAGCGGGGCTTTGCTGTCGGTAATTCCGGGTCAAGGTGCGATCGGCTTTTACAGTCCGCCCCTCGATAAAGAGGGAAATTCTGTCGGCGGCTTATTTCTGTTAGAACAAATAGCTAAAACTCTGCGGCTGAGCGTATTTGATTAGATTGGTCAGTAGTCAGTAGTCATTAGGAATTGGGAATGGGGAATTGGGAAAAAGGTAATTTTCCCTACTGACAACTGACAACTGACAACTGACAACTGACAACTGACTAATGCTTTTCGCCCATAATAGCATAAACCACAGTCAGTTCTTTTTTTCCGCGCAATTGAATCGATCCTACTTTTTGGCCTTCGTAGCGATCGCGCACGTAAGCAAAAGTCCTCCCCGTCACCAACAAATTAAAAGGACTGTCAGAAACAATTTCCTTATTCATCGCCTCCAATCTAGCAGCAACGTTGACAGCATCACCGATCACAGAATAATTCAAACGCCGGGAACCGCCCACGCTGCCAGCAACTAACTGTCCGGTATGCAAACCGATGCCAAACTTAATTAAAGGTTTGTGTTCGCTTCTAAGCTGCTGATTAAGTTGGTGTAGCCGTTCGTGCATCGCAATGCAAGCCGCAACTGCATTCAAAGCATCTTGTTGAATTTCTCTATATTCGGTATGGCAAAAAGGCACCCCAAAAACTGCCATAATTGCATCACCGATGTATTTATCTACAACGCCGCCGTGATCCATAATACAGTTAGTCATCGCTTCCAAATAATTGTTCAACCAGGTGAGTAAATCTCGCGGTCGCATTTTTTCTGAAATCGAAGTAAAACTACGAATATCCATAAATAGCACCGTTGCTGTAAGTTCTTGAGGTTCAAGTTCTCCCTGTTCAAATATCTCCGCTTTGCGTTGCCAAATAAGCTGAGCAGTCTCTGGATCGACGTGCTTTTCAAATAACCTCATCAACTGCTGCTTTTCGTACTGTTCCCGGAGTTGCAAAGCAGTGCCAGATAAAATGAGAGTGCCGATAGGTGCGGCAATCGGAACCCACCAAAAAAATAAGCCAAATAACAAAGCAGCAGCCGCAATCCAAACTATAGGCAAACCGAGAGCGATCGCAATTCTCTCTGTAACACCTCGGTTGCCCAGAACCAAAGCGGTAAGAGGGCCAATCCCCAACAATAACAAAATTTCTAGGAGTACCGGCAGCCGCCGCAGCAAGCGTTGATTGAGCAAATTGTCAACCAACGCTGCATATAAATAAACCCCAGCCGTAGTCTTATTGAGAGGTGAAGATATCGGGTCTAAACCGGTAGCAACTATGCCCACTAAAACTAACTTATTGGTCAGAGCATCTGCGGGAATTTTACCTTCTACGACATCAACAAAAGCATAGGTAGGTAGATTTTCAGTTTTCCCCGGCCAGTTAACCCAGACTTTTTTTTCCTGCTTATTTTTGGAATGTGGGAGCAATACTGGATCTTGGGGATTAGCAGCATTGTACCTGTGAGTCATTGCTAAACCGAAATTAGGAATCCCGTTGAGAAAGATTTTTGAGTTGCGGCTAATACCGTCACTATCGGCTTCCTGGCTGATGTGGCCGACACCTGCGGCGACTTCTTTTAAAGATGCTACTGGTTCTTCTTTAAGGGTTCTAGGGAGTACAACTTTGCCGTTGGCGGCGATCGCAGCAGCTAAAATATCATCTTTCGGACTCGGATCGAGGAAAAGAATGTCAAAACCAACGGCTGTGGGGGGAGATTTTTTCAGCGCTTCTAGCAGTTCGGCGTAGCGGTTTCGAGGCCAAGGAAATTGACCGTATTCCTGCAAGGAATGCCGTTCGATCGCAATTACGGCAATTCTAGAATCCCATCCGGGATTTGGCAAAATTCCTGCTTCTCGAATTTGAAATAGCGTTTTGTATCCCAAATATTCAAGGGGTTTCCACATTCCCAATTGCAGCATGGCTACAGACATTATACCTGCTATGGCACCTGTTATCCAGGGAGGATTTGTGATTATATATTGCCGCAGGCCGATCAGTTGATTGTCTTTGAGATGCTCGTCGATCCATTTTTTGAACTTCATGCAATTAATTTGACGCAAAAAGTAACATTCGAGTCCGATTTTCGAGAGGAGTGCGAGTCATTCGATTTTAGATTTTAGATTTTAGATTTTAGATTTTAGATTTTAGATTTTGGATTGATTCCACGAATAAATCCGAGGGCTTGTACCATCAAAAAATTTTTGGTCATGAAGTTTTACAATACCGTAAGGGCGAAGGGTAGCCGCAAAATTTATTGATTTTGACTAATCTGTTGGGAATCTAAATTGTATTTTGCGACTGGCGGGACACCCCCACAATAATTGCATCAAACTTAACTGTAAGATTTAGATGCACCTGGGCTGAGGGAGTTTCACCGCGAAATGCTTCGCACTTACACATGATAATCAACCCAGATAGGACTTACAATCTAACTCAGATCCTCAGAGACTGCCCGCGCACTTTACTCTTAAATAGGTTGTTTAGGGAACAGCGATGCTGTAATGCCGTTCTGTGGTTGACGGGCCTCGCACTACGATTTTGAGGCGGCGACTTGGAGGTAAAATTCCTTGGATTTTGAAGTTGCCATTTCGATCGATCTTAATCGCTTCGTTGTTGACATAAATTATGTTTATCGGGTTAATTTGACCGCTGAGGCGATAGATATTGCCGCTGAGTCTCCCCAAACTGCGGACTTTGAGTTGAGCTAGGCGAGGACTCGCTGAGGGCGCCACGGGCGAGGTTTGAGGGAAAATTGTCGTGGCGTTGCCGCCGTTGACAACTACTTCTGAGTCGCTGCTGCTGCCGGATACTGCGACTGCACCTTCAATAGTTTCGACTGCGGTTTTGCCTTCGCCGACGCTGACGCCAAAGGACGTGCCGCGAACTCCGGCAACGCCTTCTGGGGTTTCAACCCTGACTGGGGCGGTTTTGGCAGAACTTTTTTGTTGGGCAATTTGACTGGATTTGCCGAGTCCGCTGAAGGTATTTAGGGCGGCTATTTGGTTCGGCGGGATAATTGTTGAGGTGTTGGCTGCAGGAGTTGTCGCGGCAGTTTTGCCGATCGACAACCTGACTCGCCCCCTGCTGACAAAAATCGCTGTGTCTTTTTCGCCCCCTGCACGGCTTGACAAATCAGATATTCTGACTGTGGTTTTTTCGGCAACTTCCACGATGCCGGTGTAGTTGTCGATCGCTAAACGGGCTGTGGAATCGGGGCCGGTGATGATTTCGTCTCCGGGGGCAAGCAGCCGATCGCCCACAACCGCTGGCCGCCCTTTAAAGCTGACTGTACCGCGAATTTCTTGGATTTCGAGCGATCGTCCGACGGCTGTTCCCTGAGCCTTTATTGTCTCTGCTGGGGATGAATTCGCCGCCACTGTTGCCGGATTTTTTGGAGATTGTGAGTTTGTTGGCAATGCTGGCGGTCGATCGACCGAGACAATTTTAGTAGCGTGTGAGGGCTGTTTGGGGGATGGAGAGAGCGGACTGGCGATCGCCCCACGACCGAGCGGCAGACAGGCGAACACAGCTAACGATAAACTTAGGAGCGGAATTTGGGTCGATCGCCAGCACGTAAAAATTTTATTCATTATTTCAATTTTGTGATCTTGAAGTTCCTTGACTTCATTTGCTCTCTTGGACACCCTAAATCCGGCAAGCGTTCCATTTTTTATGCGGTAAGACAACAGCAAAAATAGACTTTCTCAACCTGAAATTTTAGCATTAAATCTTTTTTTTATTTTCAGATTTTAGTAAACTGTTACAAGATGGCAGTTTACTAAAATCTGACCTTCGGGAAATTTAGCCGACCAGACTCAAAGTGCTTTGCAGTATGGATTTTAGCCGAGGTCAACTTTAGAGAGCGCAGATTTATATATAGCAAACATAAAATTAATTAATGCTTCTGAATGCTTTTTGGCTTCTGCCGGAAGGATGACTAATTGGGGAGAAATTCTGTAGTTGTGGCAATTAATAAAAAGATTGTTTTTGCAAAGGGATAAAAAATAATTATCTTCGCGGTGCGCGAGAGTCTGGGAGTTGAGCTTGCTGCTGTGGAACCTGATGAGGCAAACCCAAGCGAATCAAGGTACACGATCGACCAACCCCGACTAGAAGAGGGTTTTTTAGGGAAAGTTGGTCGAAATTTCGATGGAAAATCCTAGCGAGCGATCGCCTGCTGGTGTTGCTGTTCCGAAGTAGACGCCAAACTGTAAAATGGACGGTTGTATATAGGTTATATAGAGCAGGAGAACAATTTCAGTGGCAATAGAAGTAGGTCAGAGAGTGAAGGTGCGCCGTCTCAGAGATCGGATACCTCCAAATATAGTGGGCAAGATAAAGCAGAATCCAGTAGGCACTGTTGACGGATTCAAAATGGTTGACGGTAGCGGAGTAGGTGTGGTTGTCAAGTTTGACGGTTTTGCGACTTGGTTCTTTGAAGATGAGCTAGAACCCGTTTAACAGATGTAGAAGGAAGAAGGAAGAAGGAAGTTCGGCAACGGATTCTGTAACGGATGTAACGGATGTAACGGATGTCAGTCCGATGGAAGAAGGAAGAGGAAAAATTTTCCCAATTCTTCCCCTCTCCCACTCTCCCACTCGCCGACTCTCCTCTTCCTCCACTCTCCCGCCTCCCCCACTCTGGCTGAAGGTTGCGCTTAAATGTTAAAGAGTAAGCTTTGGCAGTGAGAACAGAAAATGGCTTTGATTTTGACATTTTTGGGCAAAGGCGGCACTGGCCGCAGCACGATCGCGATCGCAACAGCTAAAAAATACGCGGCTCAAGGCAAGCGAGTTCTGCTGCTCGGCCAAGATCCGGGCCCTGCATTGGGTATCCTGCTAGGGACTCCCCTGACTCTCAACCCCCTGGAAATCGCCCCCAACCTCAAAGCAGTTCAGGTGCAAAGCGCGCCGCTGCTAGAACGCAGGTGGGACGAAGTTAAACAACTAGAAGCTCAATATGTCCGCACTCCGTTTTTCAAGCAGATTTACGGTCAAGAATTAGGAGTGTTACCGGGAATGGACAGCGCGCTGGCGTTGAACGAACTTCGGGAATACGAGGACAGCAAACAATACGATGTAATCGTTTATGACGGCAATGGCGGCATGGATACGCTGCGGATGCTGGGAATGCCGGAAATTCTGAGTTGGTACATCCGCAGGTTCCGTCAAGCTTTGGTAGATTCGGATTTGGGTAAAGCTTTGTCGCCTTTTATTCAACCGGTTGTCAGTACCGTGTTGACTGTCGATTTGTCGGGAGACAATGCTTTTCAATCTACTAAGCAAGTCGATAATCTTTTGGATAAGGGTAAGGAAGCGCTGGCAGATCCGAACCGCACGGCGGCTTTTTTGGTGACGACTGGAGATGCAAGCGCGATCGCAACTGCCCGCTATCTTTGGGGAAGTTCTCAACAAGTTGGTTTGACTGTGGGCGGTGTCATTGTTAATCAAGCACCGGTTACAGAAGCTATTACTGCCGATTTTGAGCCTTTGACGGCTGTTTCGGTTCCGGCGCACAGTGACAGTAACTGGCAGCCGCTAATTGATGCTTTGCCCGATTTTTCTGAGGCCGCAAAAGCTCCTAAACCGATTAACATAAACATTGCACAGCGTCAAGTTAGTTTGTTTTTGCCTGGGTTTGACAAAAAAGAAATTAAATTGATTCAATCGGGGCCGGAAGTGACGATCGAAGCGGGCGATCAGCGGCGCAATATTTTGCTGCCTCCGGCGCTAACTGGAAAGTCTGTTACTGGTGCTAAGTTCCTAAACGGTTACTTGATTATTTCTTTTTAGGGTAAGGAAGAAGGCACGACACGGATTTTGACACGGATACACGGATGAATTATCGAGTTCTCTAATATCATGTCTCGCTGATTCGCGATCGTATAATTTGTGCGATCGTAGTGGCGGGTTTCACAAACCAGAATCGCCGAAAAAAAACAATCTCGAAAACCCGCACCCACCCAACGAACAATCGAAATGTACATTCAGATTGGCCGTGGGGCGGGGGCGGGTTTATTTATCCTTTGAATTCTTCCCAAGAGGGTTGATGAAACCCGCCCTTACAGCTTAACTTTTACCGTTGCCGTTTCCATTGCCGCCAGTCGTTAGCAAAACCCGCTTAGCTAAAGGTTCCGGCACTTCTTGCAATCGATCGAACTCCCAATTAAAAAATCCGACTCCCATTGTCTGCGATCGCAATTCTACGATCAAATTCTGCATTTCTGCGATCGGCAAATAAGCAGAAACTGCATCCCATCCCTTCCAGTCTGGTTTACCTTCGTAGCCGAGAATTTGGCCGCGGTGTCCGCTGACCAACTGCAACACCTTTGATGTACACTCGTTCGGAGCACAAATTTCAACTTTGGCGATCGGCTCCAGCAATGCCGGTTCGCACTTCGCCATTCCCTCCTGCATCGCCAAACGCGCCGCTTGCTTGAAAGCTTGTTCGGAACTGTCCACAGAATGGTAGGAACCGTTCGTCAGCGTCACCGCTACGTCTACCACCGGGAAACCCAGCGGGCCGCGATCCAAATACTCGCGCACTCCCACTTCCACGCCGGGAATATACTGTTTTGGGACGACGCCGCCGACTATTTTGTCGGTGAAATTGAAGCCTTCTCCTCGTGGCTGCGGTTGAATGTCGAGGTACACGTCGCCGAATTGTCCGTGTCCGCCGCTTTGATGTTTGTAGCGCCCGTGGATGGAAGATGCAGGTTTGCGGATGGTTTCTTTGTACGGCACTTGCGGTAAGTGAGTTACCATCGGCAAATTATACTTGCGGCGCAACCTGTCTAAAGCTACTTTCAGGTGGATTTCGCCTTGACCCCAAAGTATAATTTCGTGAGTGTCGCCGTGCTGTTCCCAGACTAAAGATGGGTCTTCTTCTAGCAATTTAGCTAAAGCGGAGCTCAGCTTAACTTCATCGTTGCGCTTTTCTGGGACGATCGCCAGTGCGTAGACAGGGGAGATGATTTCGGCTTTTGGCAATAATTCCTCCGATCCCAACACATCGCCTGTTTTCAAGCCTTCTAGCCTTCCCAAAGCCACAATTTCCCCGGCGCTGACAGACTGCAAACTTTGCGTTTGCTGGCCGGTCAAGCGGTACAAACCGTTAACTCGAACGCCGTTCAAAATTGCTCCGTCTGCCAGCGTCCCCCGCCACATTCTCACTAACGATAGTTTGCCTCCCTGCGGCGTGTAATAGGTTTTGAGGATTTGAGCCAGAACTTTGTTTTCACTTTGTATAATACCGCGGCGATCGGCTGTAGTTTCCGGTGTCGGCGCTTCCCTCAGCAAAGCTTCCAGCAGAGGCCGCACGCCGAAATCTTGTTCGGCGATGCCGATGAATACTGGCACAATTAAATCTGCGCCTAATTCCATCTTTAAATCGCGGGTAATTTCCTCCGCGTCGGGATTGATTTCTTCGAGCAATTCTTCGAGTAAATGGTCGTCAAAATTCGCCAATTCTTCGAGCATTTCCTGCCGCGCTGCGCTTTCTTGTGATTTGAGGTGTTCTGGAAGCGGGACTGGATCTGCGGCGGCCCCCGGATGGTAGTGGTAAGCTTGTTCGGTTACTAAGTCAATAAAACCGATGATTTGTTCGTTTTTGCCGATCGGATATTGGTGAGGTACGATCGGTCTGCTGGAAACGGATTTGAGCGCGTCGAGCACGTCGGTGAAGTTGCTGCCGCAAGTAGTTTCGTCTGTGCAAGCGCGATCGATCTTGTTGATGAAAACTAAGTGGGGAATTTCCCAATCATCGAGAAATTTAAACAGGGGTGCGAGGGTTAAAGTGCGATCGGCTTGGGGTTCGCAAACAATTACCGCCGCATCCACACCAATCAGCGCATTGTAAGTTTCTTGGGCAAATTCTACCGAGCCCGGACAGTCGAGAAATGTGAAGCGGACGCCTTCATATTCAGCGGTGGCGGCGTTTACTTCTACGCTCATGTGGCGATCGCGCGCTTCCGGCGAACTATCACCTATTGTGTTGCCATCTTTGACATTTCCTTTGCGGGTAATTGTCCCTGTCACCGACAGCAAACTTTCGAGCAGTGCGGTTTTACCGCTTAAATAAGGGCCAACAATTGCAACGTTCCGCGTGGCCCCAATGACTTTTTCGTTCATAATAGCCTCCAACAGAAAACTTGTTTTCCATTGCTCTTGGTGCAATAAGTTCTATACCATTTTCTAGACTTTTTCTAGGTTAATTTTTATTGCAGTTTCGAGCAATTTCTGATTTTGGTATGATTCTATACTTTTGACGCTAGCGTATTTTGAGTGACGCAAACACAAATTGTAGTTTTTCTTAATATTTTTTTTTATTTTTAACCGCAGATGAAGGCAGATTGACGCAGATGAACGCAGATAAAATTTTGGTTCCCAGGAAGAGTCTGGGAACGCATTTTACTCTTGCTCTGCTTCGATTCTAGCGGTTTTTCGTGTCTAATTTCTCAGCAGTCGCAAACCGCTTAAGGTTACTATTACTGTAGAGCCTTCGTGACCGATGACGCCGAAAGGCATGGTGATATTTCCGAAAAAATTAGCCGCCAATAACAGCACAATGCAACTGAGTGCAAAAACAATGTTTTGTTTGACAACTTTTTGAGCGCGGCGGCCTAAACTAATTGCTTTAGCTAGTTGCTCTAACTTATCTGCCATTAATACTATATCAGCAGTTTCTAAAGCAACATCGCTGCCGGAAATTCCCATCGCAATGCCTACGGAAGCTTGAGCGAGGGCGGGGGCGTCGTTGATGCCGTCTCCTACCATTGCTACAGTTTGATACTGGGTTTGCAGTTGTTTAATTGCCTGCACTTTGTCTTCTGGCAAAAGTTCGGCGTACACTTCATTGATGCCTAATTGACGGGCGATGTGTTGAGCTGTTTGCTCATTGTCGCCGGTTAGCATAATTATATGTTCTACGCCTAATTTTTGCAAGCGTTTTACCGTTATTGCTGCTTCGGGGCGGAGGGTATCTGCTACTGCAATTATTCCCAAAAGTTGCTCGCCATTTGCCACCCAAACAACGGTTTTACCCTCTGCTTGTAACTGCTGGCTGATTTGAGCTAATTCGGAAGTTGCTTGGACAAAATTGGCTTTACCAATGGCAATGATTTGATTGTTGACTTTGCCGACAATTCCTTGACCGATTTTTGCTTGTACATCGGTAGCGGTTGACAATTGTAACTGTTGCTGCTGGGCGGCGCTGACAATTGAAGAGGCGATCGCGTGTTCGGAATGAGCTTCTAGGGCTGCTGCCAATTGCAGAACTTCTGTTTCAGTATATCCGGCTGCTGGTACAATTTGGATAACTTCAGGTTTTCCGGTAGTGAGAGTTCCGGTTTTGTCAAAGGCGATCGCCCTGACTTTACCAATCATCTCTAATTGCGCGCCACTTTTAAACAAAATCCCCTGTCTCGCCCCGTTAGCAATTCCCGAAAGCAGCGCGGGCATAATCGAAGCCATCAGCGCGCAGGGGGATGCGACTACTAGGAAAATCAGCGCCCGATAGATTGTCTCTTCCCAATTCCAGCCCAAAACAAAGGGCGGCAAAGTTGCCAGCAGCAAGCCTAAACCGACAATTAATTTGGCATAACCGCGCTCGAATTTTTCCACAAACATTTGAGAAGGCGGCGCTGCTGTTTGCGCTTCTTGAACTAGCCGAATCACTCGCTGAATCAAGCTGCTTTCTGGAGTTTTATGCACTTCGAGTTTCAGCGCGCCGACACCGTTAATTGTACCTGCATAGACTTCATCGCCGCTGGTTTTCTCCACGGGCATCGACTCGCCGGTAATCGAGGCTTGATCGATCGCGCTGTAGCCTTCAATAATTATCGCATCTGTGGGGATGATTTCTCCGGGCTTGACTAAAATGTAATCGCCAATTTCCAATTTGTCGATCGCAACTTCCCGTTCCCCGCCGTACATTACCACCCTAGCAGTATCCGCAGTCAAACTCATCAAACTGCGGATGCTGCGTTCAGTCCGCTGCATAGCATAACCTTCAAGCGCGCCGCTAATTGCAAAGATTAAAATCAGCACCGCACCGTCAACAATTAAATGATATTCTTGCCGCCACAGCCCCAAACCGGCCGCGCCCAAAGCAGCGACAATCATTAACAAATCTACATCTAATTCGCGTTCTTGAAAAAGCGTAGTTAATCCTTCGCGGGTGCTGGAATAGCCGCCGATAACATAAGCTGCGGGCAAGATTAACACAGCTAAACCCAGCCAGCCGAATTGCAGGGCTAGCGAACCCAAGATTACTAGAATTCCGCACAGGGCGGCAGTCACAGCATCTGGATGTTCTTCGGCTAACTGGGAGATGCGAGAAAGTGACAAAAAATTAGAAGTCATTTGTAAAGCTTGATTTAGTAGAATGACTCCTGTAGCCTAAACATTGACATTAATGTCAATGTCAAGAGTAAAACCAAACAAAATTACAAAACTCAATAACCATCCATACCCATCTGCGTCCATCCGCGTTTATCCGCCCATATCTGCGGTTAAAAAATCCAATGCAAGAATACCTGACAATCAAACAACTTACAGAAGCGGTAAAAGGCACAATTACCCCTCGGATGGTGCGACATTATCACGCTTTGGGGCTGCTATCTCCGGCCGTGCGATCGACCTCTAACTACAGACTGTACACCCGCAGCGACGTGCAAAGACTCCAAAGAATAGTCGCACTCAAGCAGCAAGGCTTTCAACTGTCTCACATCCGCAAACTGTTAGAAACAGATGCGGATGCTTCGCCTAACGCGCTGATGGCGACTCTGCAACGGCAATATCTGTCGGTAATTCAGCAAATTGTTCGCCTCAGAGAAACGGCATCAGCCCTCGAAGGATTGCTGGGGCGGGATATTTCCTGTCAAGCGGTGCAAGCGGACGCCCTGGCGCAATTAAGGCTGTTGCAGACCGAAACTGAGGGGGGGTTGGAGGAGTTGGAACAACTTTGGGAGGGTTGGGATGCGGGGGCGCACACTCACCCGGAGGATTTTGGGGAGTCGTTGCAGCATTTGTTGCCGGATTTGGCCGATCGCTCGGAAATTGAGGTAGACTTGCTTTCTAAACTGGTGTTAGCTTGCGGAGATTGTTCGCTGCTGCCGTTTGTGAAGTTGAGCGAAACGGCGATTAAATCGGCGCGGGAAGCTTTGAAAAATCAGTGTCAAATTGTGGCTGATGTGCCGCCTGTTTTTGCTGCTTTGGATCGGACAAGATTGGCGCATTTGGGAACAAGTATTGCAACTTTAATTGATGACCCGCACATCAATGCTGCGGCGGAAGCGGAACAGGAATTCTGGCAGCAGCGTGAGTGGTTTAAGAAGTTGTTGAAAATGGAAAAAGGATGTATATTGGCGATCGGATATGCGCCTTCTGTGCTGATGGCGGTTTGCGAGGCGATCGAGAGCGGGCAACTGCAACCGGCTTTGGTAGTTGGAATGCCGATCGGTTTTAGTCATTCTCCGGTGGCGAAACGGCGGTTAGTGCGATCGGGCGTTGCTTATATTACGACTGTGGGAACTTTTGGCGGCGGGTTGTTGGCGGCGGTTGCTTTGAATGCTTTGGTTGAGTCTTTGATTGAAAAGCCGAATTGTCACTGTCATCTCAAGTAAAGATTGGCTTGAGAAAAGCGTACTAATCAAATTCTCCTGTATCGAGATTTCTTTGACAGCGCAATTCTGGCTTGAAACCCAGTTCAAAGAGTATGGCAAAAAGAAGTGTTTATATTCTAAGTATTACTCCGATTTTCGGGATTTTAAACAGCAATATCTGATATCAAATCTGGTAACACCGGAATGATATAAACGCAGGACACGGCAGTGCCGTTTCCCAACCCCAATTAATTGTAGGGAAACGGCACTGCCGTGTCCTTATTGTGGGTAATATAATTCCGATGCTACCGGATGTGATATAACTGACTTACTCAGGCTCCTATCACCCATAAACAATATTTGGATTCTCTTTTAACCTAAAAATTTCCTAGCTTCAAGCCAGAGCAATTAACCGCAAAAGGTACTCAGCTACTCACCATTGTCTTTGACCGTGCTGAGTAGATCTTGTACTTTTTGAAAGGGAAACTCAGTTATTCTGGCTGCCGATCGCGCGCTGAGGCTGCATCTTTGAGTAGTCTTTGTGGTTGGCTGTTAGCATAAGCACGAATTAAAGCAGACTTCTTAAGCCGTTTGACGCCACTCAAAACCAAGAGTGCAAACAGCGTTCCTATCAAACTCATCACCCACAAACCGCAGCCTGCCGCTGCACCTAATCCGGCAGCCAACCAAATAGTTGCTGCGGAAGTTAATCCTTTAACTTCAGCTTTACCCACTGGGTATTTAGTTTGTTGCAGAATGATTCCGCCTCCGAGAAAGCCTACCCCTGTGGCAACTCCTTGGATAGTTCGGCTCAAAGCATTGGAAGAGGAAAAGGTGCTGTCGCCATCCATCTGCAAAGGAATCATTACAAATATAGCTGCGCCTAGACTCACAATCATAAAGGTTCTTAAACCTGCTGGTCTACCTGGCTGCTGGCGGTTCATGCCGATCGCGAAGCCTACCAGTAGTGCAGCCGTCAGCCTAAAGGTGACTGTTTGCCAATCGTTGGGGCTGAAAAAGATAGAACTCATTGCCTGTACTCCTACTAGAACTCGCTCTTCACGCGCACGCATTCCCAGGCGCGGCAGGCTGACTTAATGTAACTCCAGTTAGTCGCTAGATTTACTAGGTAATAAGGTTAAGTTTAAGTTAAGACTAAGTTAAATTCAAGTAGAGGTTCGGCTCGATGTGCGGCCCCGAAACGTCAAACGCTGAAACTCGCACGCTTTGTTGAGGCGCTTGGCTAATAGCTTGCAGAGAAATATCTGGGGTTGCAAATTTACATCGTTGCTTCTTTCTTCACCACTTCCCCAAAGCCCCCCAAACAGTACCCGAAACTACCCCCCAAATCGCCCCCAAACCAGCCCCGACGATCGCCCCCGCCACAGGCCCCAACTCCACCGGCACCCCAGCGCTAACAGCCGGAAACATCGCAGACACCCCCGCCCCCAACACAGCACCCGCAAAAGTCCCCAAAAAACTGCCCCAAATCGCCCCCAAAGTCCCACCATTTACACCCGAAGGCTGAAACGAAATCGGCAGCTTCGGCGCAAACCCGCAAAAACCCAACAAACCCCCAGAAACCACACCCCCAACAGAACCCACACCAGCCGCCACGATCGCCACACCCAGCAGCAAACCAGCAAACTCATTCACCGGCCGCATCTGGACATTGTATTGCTGCCAAACCACCAGCCCAGCCCCCAAAAAAACACCAGCCAGAGTCCCCACAAACGAACCCCAGACCGCCCCCAAATACCCTCCCCGCCGGCCCCAGACCCTGCCCACAGGCAGCGCCAGAGGAGGCCTAAAACTCGCCCAAACACAGCCCCAGACAGCACCAACCCCCGCCCCAGCCAAAATCCTCTCCCCGATCCCCGGAGTGCTATTAATCGCGCCAAACACCGCACCGCCGATCGCCGCCAACAAAAAAGCCCCCCAAGCGGCCCCCACAAAAACTCCGCCCCACTTCCGCCAAATCTGGTTCGGCGCCAAAGTAAAAACGCCCCACATCATCCCAAAAAAACAGCCCCAAATCGTACCAACAAAAATAGCCCCCAAAATAGCCCCACCGCCCTCAGCTATTACCGAATAAATCCCCCCGATCGCCGCCAAACACAAACTCCCCCAAACACCTCCCCAAGCAGCATCCTGAAAAATGCGCTCAAACTTGCCCGCGGGAACCCGAGGCGCCGGAGTCCGACTCCGAGAAGACATCGGCAGCGGTAGCAACGGCACTGCGTACTGGCCGAGTTGACGCGGCAGCCCCGTGGCGGGCTGTAGCCTGCGCGCTGCAGGCTCCCTCACGACGGGCGGTGGTTGGGGCTTTTTACGCTTGATTTTCGCCGGCTGCAAGTGCAATCCGTTGCTGACTGCTTGCCGCGAAGGAAACGGATCGCGGCCTTTGAGGAGTTTTGCCCGATCGCACCAAGGGCAGCGATTCAGATGATTTCCGTATTTATGCTGACTGTTTTTGCTGCAAGTAATTAAAGAATCTTCCGCTTCCCGAATCGCATTCACCCAAGTTTTCGCATCCGGGCGCGCCGAAGGATTGGCGTGCCCTTCCTCAAAACAGCGGACAAACATCTGCCGCAGTCGGGGATGCAGCATCTCGAAAGGAGGCGCAGCCGGCATCGGGCGGTAGGGAATCCGCTTCGTACCTGTAGGGAAATGTCCCGATCGAATTCTCGCTTCCAAAGCCGGCGGTTCGTCGCTACCGAGATAAACTCCCGAAAACGGGTGCGTACCTTCCATCAGCAATTGAAAAATTAATACAGCTAAACCGAACAAATCGTGCTCTGGAGCTCGATCGATATCGCGGAAAGTCTGGCCCTGCAACTCCGGCGGCGTAAACTCGGGTTTCCCCACGGGACACCGATAAACGTAACCCGTATAAGGATCGCGCACTTGAAACGAATCCGTATCTACCAGCGTTACCAAGGCCGTATCCGTGACGAGAATGTTCGACTCGTTTACGTCGCCGATGACGTAACCCCTGACGTGGAGGGCGTTTACAGCCGAGGCGAGATTTCTGGCGGTACGGTGGAGGTAAAGATAGTTAAACAGCGGTTTTTGTTCGCGCCTGGTTTTGGGAGTGTAAAAAGTGTGTACCGGCATCACTTTGTTAACGCGCGGCATCACAAAACCGACAATTTTTTCTCGCCCGCCGACAGTATGCAGCAAATCGATCGGCCAAGCAATTGAAGCGTGTCCCGGTTCCGCGATCGGCGCATCCGGCGGCATACTGAACATGACTGTGAGTTTGTCGCCGTCTTCGTCTGTCGGTTTGTGGTAGATTTTTGCTACAAGGGACGAGTCTTGGGCGATCGGGTAGATGCGACCTTCACCGCCACTGGCGATCGCGGTTTTGGTGTCGATCGCAATCAGTTGTCCGCTAAATTGGCGCTGCAACTGCATAGAATTCCGTTATGGGATAGAGGATTTGGAAGCCATCACTCAATAAACTTGACTTGCACATTAAATCTTACCTTTGTTCTGACTTAGGCACGGGTGCGTCGAAACCGGGTTTTTCACCAAAAGAGGGGTTGCAGCCCGCAGATTCGGTAAAAAACCCGGTTTCTTGGGTCGGAGTGCGTCAGCCCTGTTTCTGTTGGTGGGATGGGCGTCCCGCCCGTCCGTCCATTGGTGGGATGGGCGTCCCGCCCGTCCGCGCTATCAAAATTAAATGTGAACCAGCTTCAAATCCACCGACAATAACAACATTTTATCCTCAATTTTTTGCCTGACGGCCGGTGTCACCTGACAATTATCGCTGTTGAGGCATTCCACCAGCAAGTTGTGGGCATAGTAATACTGTTTCAGCAAAGTTTTCTGTTGGGGGCAAAAGTTTCGATTGTAGCCGATCGCACTTTTTAATTTTGCCAGCCAACAGCGACCGCAATCTTTGCGCCACTTTTTCCAGTCTTGCAAATCAGGCATTTGAGTCTGAAATTGTCCCAGCAGTTGTTTAAGTTCTGGTTCAATATCCAGCGTCAAAATGCCAACCAAGATATCCACCGCATCATTATCAAAAGCCAATTTCAGAGACTCGTTAACCTCCGCCAATTCTACATTTTTTCGCGCCTTGGCCAAACAATTCCGAAACTTGCGAACTTTCGATCTATCAAACTTCAGACTCGGATCGAGGACGCGAGTCAAAGCCAAATCGAGCACGCAAACTAAGGCAACATAAAAAGCGCGAATTTCTGCCGGTTTGAACTTCCTTTGCACTAACTGAGACTTGTGATTTGCCCAGATTAGCAACTGCTGCAAAGTTTCATCTTTAGCGGCCATACTGTCTAATTTTTGTTGCATCAGCAGCAAAAGTTCGTCAGCAGGTTGCAAAATGCTGACAACTCTCACAAATTCATTTTTCCACTTTTTGTCTGTAATCCGGGTGACCAATTCTGGCAGCGATTCTGGGTTGGCACTGTCAATCAGATATTCTGGTTGAGTGTCGGTTTCCTCTAGCAGTTCGTCAACTGCGCTTTTGATAAAGTTATCCACCAACCAGTCGCGGGTACGCGAGAAATTGCTCTCCAATTCCAGGTAATGACTGCCTAATTTTGCCTTAAAGTCTTTGGGAAAAATCTCTTTAGCTACCAACATATTTTTCCACCGACTTAGCTGGCTGGCGTTGCGTTCGGGAAAGCGGTTGTACAGATAGTCGATCGCGATCGCATCTAGAATATCCGCACCCAGGATTTCCCGCCGTTTCACCTCGTTTTCTGGTCCTATTTGTCGCCGCTGAGTTAGACCCCGACGCTGGCTAACAGTTGGTTCAATCAAGTGCTGAATCAGCCAGTTTCCCCCACGGAAAAAATCGCGATCGAACTCCAAGTAAATCGCGCCAAACAAAGCCTCAAAAGTCTTCGCCAAAATTCTATTGTACTGACTTTCTTCTGTTTCTTTTCGATTCCAGACGCGCCAAGATAGTTCCTTTAATTTCAAATTTTGTGCAAATTCCGCAATTTTTTTCTGGTCTGCTAAACGAGCTTTTAAGGTTGAGATAGCATCTGGATCGAGTTCTGGATATTCGCGGTACAGGTAATCGGTAACAACAGCACCGAAAATCGCTCCGCCTAAGAGTGACAGCCGTTTGTACTTAACCTCTTGCCAAGCGGGAGACTCTTCGGGGCGATCGGGGTAATCGCTGGTATAGTAACGGCAGTTCAAGGCGATTTCCAGCAGTTTTGTCTGCTGAAAGCTGCAAAGGTCGATCGCTGCTTTAACTGCGTCAATATCTACCTTTTTACTTTTTATTAGCTCTAATTCTTCTTCACATTTTCCCCACTTTTCCAACCAATCACCGCCAGCATCTTCAACATACCGATCCACAAAATCTACGCCGTAATTCATCCATTCATCCTGCATTTTTCTGGCGGCTTCCAGTTCTTCCCTGACTTTCTGCAAGTTATTTTCAACAGTGTTCGTACCTTGTACTGTCATAGTATTGATTTTGATGTTGTATTTTGATTTTATTTCCAACAATTTCACCGCGATTAAATCAAATCTCAATTGAATTTAGGCCGTGTTGCTAGTTATTTTACAAGATTGATTTGTGCCGTAAATCTTCCCGTCGCTTAACCTTCGTATCAAACACCTGTTGCCACCGTCTGGCAGACCCCTCCCGGAACTCGAAAAGGGGGAGGAATAATCTTGGTCTGTTTTCCCTTTTGCGGGAAGCTGGCTGGGGGCTAGCTTTGTTGCATTGTCGAGAATTGTGCAATATGTGAGTTAGTCAAAATTTCTTTATTCACCGAGTTGGGAGCAGTCGAACTATTCTCAGCAGCATATCTGCTTGATTTACGGGAACTTGAGGTAACGACCTGCGGGCAAATTATCGCTATTATATAATGCTATGTTAACTAACTGGTTCAGGAAATTTTCATCGTTTCTATCATAACTTAAAAATAATCCTCTGTCAATCCCCCAACCTTGAAGAGTTTGTTGCCAATTTTGATATTTTTGTTCAGAGAACTCATCCGAAAGAGTAGTCACTTGGATGCAGAGGGGCTGCTGTTGGCGGTTGCTAACGATCGAATCGGTTGCCATAGAAAGATCGGCAACATATCGATACAAAACAGTGCCTTGGCGATCGACAATTCGGGCTGCGATCGCTCGAATGACGAGATCGTCAGCCGGATCGAATTTACCTGCTTTCAGTTTTTGTTTCCAGATGTAAAATTTGCGATCGTTTTCGCTCAGCCATTTAGGAAATAGATAGCTGTACCAATACCTTTCCCCCGGAGTCATTAACTCAAAAGCGGCTTGCTGTTCTATTCCTGAAGGTAGAGATTGAACTGCCAGCCAAACCTGAGAATCTCGGATAAGCTGCAGCAAAAAAGCCATCACAAATTTTTTAGCAGTTAGCGAACCGGGTTTAACATCTTTCACCCAGCGATTGATTTCATCCAATCTTCTCGCCAAACTCGGATCTATTGGATCTGCTTCGCTAATTAGGGAGTTGAGCTTATCCTTAATCTCTTGTGCTTGCAAACGACGACCTACTGTACAGACTAAAGCAGAATTGTTGACACCTCGATTTTATTATAGAACCGCGCAAAATTTTCACCGCTGATTAGGTTGAACGCATTAGACTTGTTGCAAAATTCAGAATCGGAAATTTTTAACCGCAGATCAACGCCAATTTACGCAGATGGGTGTTGGCTTTGGCAAAATGTCTATTTTTAATTGTCCTGTGCCTCCGAACTCGAAAAAGTTGCTAACAATAATGTTAAGTCATCATCGGTGCGTTCGGAAACGCGGGGCGATCGCAAAAATGACTCTAATTGCTGTTTCGCATCTTCTTCTTCTTTCCACTCGCCAGAAAACCGAAACAAAGGCGCAAAAAACGGCTTGTGCGGCGTGCCTTCCGGGATTTTGAGAGCTAGCATTTGCAAGCCGTCGGAAAAAACGGCTAAGTGCCGCAGTTTTTCCCGCAGTACCTGAAATTGCGCTGTTTCGATCGCATTCGGCGAAATCAAAAAGATAGTTTCGTTGATGTATTCGCCGCAGGGAGGTACAGTCAGGGCGATCGCATTTCCTGCACTGTCACCTGCTACCGCCGCACCGTCGCCGATTTGAGCAACTGCGATTAATTCTGGCGTAGCAACAACCGCAATTAAAGTGCAGGCTAAATCTCTCGCAGCCACTTCCCGCGCAGCCGCTTCTGCTTCCACCTGCGCCCGCGCAACTTGCAGTGATGCTGTCAAGAATACTTGCCATTCGCCGTCATTTTGAGGCAGCCTTTCCTGTTGCTGGCAAATCGTTTCGACAACCGCTTCCACAGCAATTTTGGCCCCAACTTCTGCGAGTGCTGCCGAACCCGCGCCGTCGGCAACCGCTGCCGCTAAAACACCGTTTGGCAAGAGACGCCAGCAGTGGGCATCTTGACAAGGCTGCGATCTTTTTTCGTGGCTCGTACCTATCACCGATGCCGCTACAACTTGCCAATTAAAGGATGAATTCTGCATTAATTACTCTTTAACTCAAAACTTCGTAAATTCACAACTATGCAAAGTCTGAACGGGTTTATTTATCCCTAATTACAGCACTTTTCTGGGTTCGTAGGTACTAGCCCTTGTAGGGACACGGCACTGCCGTGTCCCTACGGCACTCTTACTAATGACTAATGACTGATGACTAATAACTAAACTGTTCCCCATCCGGGTGGCGGCAGTGCTACTTGTTCATCAATTTTTGAGTGAGAAACTCTTTGCATACTAGCCGACAGCCAGATGAACATCTCTCTAAAGTCTAATCCTCTCAATTTTACAGGCGTGCGCTCGACAATTTGCCCGAGACGGGCGATATTAGCACCTTCCACTCCGACTGCAAAAAATGCCACGCGCTTGTTAGTTTCTTCCTCTTTAATCCGCTGTGCAGCTATTTCCACAACATCGTCTGATTCACCTTGAGGTTCGCCGTCGGTAATCATAAATACCCACGGGCGGTAGTAGGTAATGCCGTTGTTGCGGTATTCGGATTTGCGGGCCGCAATGGTATCTAATGCTAGCTGAATCCCTGCGCCCATGTGGGTTTGTCCTTGAGCTGTCAGCAGTGGCGTCTCGAACTGGTCGGCGGTCACGAAGTCTTGCACGACTTTGATATGATTGTCAAATGAAATAATCGCGACTTCGACTCGCTTTTTAGCTAGTTCGTCTTTAATGAGGTCATTCCTAAAAATTTCCAGCCCCTCATTCAAGGCATCTATGGGTGCGCCTTGCATGGAGCCGGAGGTGTCCAGCAGGAGGACGCAGGGACAGCGCGGCTCTGGGTTTTCGGCAAATTCTACGGCTTCGTCTAGTCTCATGGTTCGGGGTTGACCTGGGAGTGGCTCGATTTCTAGGTTTGTTACTTTACTGTATCAAGTCAGTAACAAATTTAAGTGCAAATTGCTAGGGCGATCGCATTTTACCATTTGCGTCAATCGATTTTCGATTTTCGATTTTCTATTAAAGAATAGGATAGTTGCGGTCAAAAACAGAAATTTGCTGCTTGCCGTGGTACGATCGACAAATCGCCGAACTGCCAAGTCAGGATCAATCTTATAATTCCCCAACTCAGGCAATAATTCACCTTCGAGCCTTTTTTTTGTGCAATAAACCTAACTTAAAATATGAAATCTGTTTCTGAAAAAAAAGCTATTAGTCCTTGGAGTTACAAACCTTGGTGGTGTCAGCCTTGGTCGATTCTTTTGACAGGCACGAGTCTGATTTCCGGTAGTTGGTTTTTATTAAAAACTGTTTGGATAACTGTTTTAGTCGCGATTCCTTTATTAGCCTGGATGGGTTTTTTCTTGTTAGTTTGGCCGAGGTTGATGTTGTCTAGCGGAGTTTTGGATTCCGATGCAGATTAGGTTTTGGTGGCGCGCACGTTATGTTTAGGGTAAGGTGCGCGGTCATTGGTGTCAACTTAACGTTAAACCCTCAGTCCGGCTCTTGTTTCAACAAGAGCCTCAAAGCGAAAGTCCTCGCTATGAGGACTCATGAGTTCTTCAGTCCTCTTTGAGAGGACTTTCGCTATAAGACAGGGAATTCATTCCCTGGCGGACTGCCGAGTGAGCGGGAGGACTGGCGGACTAAAAGCTTCAGTTGACAGTAATAGTGCGCGGTGCACGCCCTACCTTTGAGTGTTTCGCAGTCTAGGTTTGCGGGTAATAGTCTTGAATTGCTTTTACTTGCATCGGGTGGGATTTGAGCGATCGAATTCCCGCTGCTGTCGCTTTGGCACCGGCTATTGTTGTAATAATCGGGATTTTGTAAGTCAAAGCTGTGCGGCGGATAAAGATTCCGTCGGCCCGGGATTCTTCACCGGAAGGTGTGGTGATAATTAGTTGAATTTTCTCATTCTTGATCGAATCCAACAAATTCGGCCGCCCTTCGTGCAGTTTCAATTCCAAATCTACCTCTAAACCTTGTTCTCGCAAAACTTTGCGTGTTCCGTGAGTTGCGACTACTCTGAAACCCAATTCTAAGAATTCCTTGACAACGGGTACAACTGCTAGTTTGTCCCGATCGCGCATCGAAACCAGCACGGTTCCAAACAGCGGCATCATTTGTCCCGCGCCGAGTTGAGCTTTGGCAAATGCTTTGCCAAAATCGGTATCAATTCCCATTACTTCGCCAGTCGATCGCATTTCTGGCCCTAACAAGGTATCAGTTCCCGGGAACTTAGCAAAGGGCAATACTGCTTCTTTTACCGAAACATGAGTGGGTATAATCTCTTTAGTAAAACCCAAAGCTTCTAAAGTTTTGCCGGACATGACGCGCGACGCCATTTTTGCTAAGGGAACTCCGATCGCCTTGGAGACAAAAGGCACTGTTCGAGAAGCGCGCGGGTTAGCTTCCAAAATGAAAACTTGTTCCCCTTGAACGGCAAATTGAATGTTCATCAACCCGATCACTTTCAGGGATTTTGCTAATTCTACAGTCCAGCGGCGGATTGTTTCTAAAGCTGCGTCCGAAAGCGTTTGGTAAGGAATAGAACAAGCAGAGTCGCCGGAGTGGATTCCCGCTTCCTCAATGTGCTCCATAATACCGCCGATCGTCACATTGCCAGTAACATCAGCGATCGCATCTACATCCACCTCGATCGCATTCTCCAAAAACTTATCAATTAAGATCGGATGATCGGGTTCTACCAGCACGGCATAGGTCATGTAACGTTCCAATTCCGTATCGGAATAAACAATTTCCATTGCACGCCCGCCCAACACGTAACTCGGCCGCACCACCACCGGATAACCGATCCGTTGAGCTACTATTAAAGCATCCTCAAAACTGCGGGCCAAACCGTTAGCTGCTTGCTGAATATCCAACTCCCGCAGAATCTTTTCAAATCGCTCTCTGTCTTCAGCAGTATCAATGGAATCCGGCGAAGTGCCCCAGATTTTGGTTTGTACGTTGGGGTGATTTTCCAGAGCTTTTTGTAAAGGAACCGCTAATTTCAGCGGCGTTTGGCCGCCAAACTGAATAATTATTCCCTCTGGATTTTCGGCTTCGATGATGTTGAGAACATCTTCTTTGGTTAGCGGTTCAAAATACAGGCGATCGCTCGTATCATAATCCGTCGAAACCGTCTCCGGGTTCGAGTTGACCATAATTGTCTCAAAGCCGTCTTCTCCTAGGGAATAGGAAGCGTGACAGCAGCAGTAATCAAACTCAATTCCCTGTCCGATCCGGTTGGGCCCGCCACCTAAAATCATCACTTTTCGTTTGGTAGAAGGCAAAACTTCCGACTCCGGCGCGAGACTGTGGCCCACAGGCGAAATTTTCTTTTCTTCATCGCCCAATTCCCAAATTGCAGCTCCCGCTTCGTAGGTGGAATAATAATACGGTGTAAACGCTTCAAATTCAGCGGCACAGGTATCGACGGTTTTGTAAATCGGAATTACGCCTAACTGTTTGCGGTAAGCGCGGACTTGATCTTCCGATGTTTTGGTGGCGTAAGCAATTTGGCGATCGCTAAAACCCAACTGCTTTACTTCAAACATTGTCTCTTTTGTCAACTGTTCCAACCGCGTTCGTTTCAAGAACTTCTCAGTTTCCAGCAATTCCTGCATTTTATCCAAAAACCAAGGGTCGATTGCTGTGAACTCGAAGATATCTTCGACCGACATTCCCATCATCATCGCGTGGCGGACTGTAAAAATGCGATCGGGATTTGGCGTCCGCAATCCGGCGCGAATTTGTTCCAAACTCGGCAACTTTTCCGGTTTGTCGCACCCGAAACCCGCGCGGCCAGTTTCCAATCCCCGCAGCGCTTTTTGGAAAGATTCGTTGAAGCTGCGCCCGATCGCCATTACCTCCCCAACAGACTTCATTTGCGTTGTCAGAGTCGGTTCGGAACCGGGGAACTTCTCAAAGGCAAATCGGGGAATCTTCGTCACCACGTAGTCAATTGTCGGCTCAAAAGACGCCGGAGTTTTCTTGGTGATATCGTTGGAAATTTCGTCTAGGCTGTAACCTACCGCTAATTTTGCCGCCATTTTTGCAATAGGGAAACCAGTTGCTTTCGAGGCTAAGGCGGAGGAACGGGAAACCCGAGGGTTCATTTCAATAACGATGAAATCTCCGTTGACAGGATTGACGGCAAATTGAATATTGGAACCGCCAGTTTCAACTCCGATTTCGCGAATAATTTTCACCGAAGCATCCCGCAAGCGCTGATATTCTTTGTCTGTGAGAGTTTGCGCCGGGGCAACGGTGATAGAATCGCCGGTGTGGACGCCCATCGGGTCGAGATTCTCGATCGAACAAATAATCACCACATTATCTGCCAAATCCCGCATTACTTCCAGTTCGTACTCTTTCCAACCAATCAAAGATTGTTCGATCAAAATTTGCGATACTGGACTGGCATCAATCCCGCCTTGTGCCATTTCTTCAAACTCTTCTTGATTGTAAGAAATGCCGCCTCCCGTGCCGCCCATTGTAAAAGCAGGACGAATAATTAACGGATAACTGCCGATTTGGTGACCAATTGCTTTGGCTTCGTCAAGAGTGTTGGCAATTCCAGAAGGGCAAACGGCGACCCCAATTCGCGCCATCGCTTCCTTAAATAATAGCCGATCTTCTGCCATTTCAATTGCTGGCAACTTAGCGCCAATCAACTCGACGTTGTACTTTTCTAAAACGCCATTTTTAGCGACGGCAACTGCTAAATTTAGCGCAGTTTGACCGCCCATTGTCGGTAAAATTGCTTGAGGTCTTTCTTTAGCAATGATTTGTTCGAGGATGGCAGGCGTTAGAGGTTCGATGTAAATGCGATCGGCAGTTTCCGGATCGGTCATAATTGTTGCCGGGTTGGAATTCACCAACACTACTTCAAAGCCTTCTTCTCGCAAAGCTTTGCAAGCTTGTGTCCCTGAATAGTCAAATTCGCACGCTTGACCGATAACAATTGGGCCGGAACCAATCAGAAGAATTTTTTTTAAGTCTTGACGGCGGGGCATAGGTTCGTAATTGGTAATTGGACAACGTTGAGGATTAATTTGATATTTTGCATCAGTCTGAGAAACAGGCTTTCTAAGCTGTTCCCCCAAAAGCTTACTCAAAATAGTGCAAGTTTTGTTGTTAAGTTGAAATTGTGCACCATTCTCAGCATTTTGGAAGCAGAACCTCGCAACTCCGGCTGACAGACACCCGCAGCCAACCAGAAATATTCATGAGAAAAGGGTGCAGTCGATCGGTAAATCAAGACTATTTTAAGTGTTCCAGTGAAATCGTGTTCTAAAATACACAATCCCTGTATTCCGCCTGATTAATCATTGTAGAGACTTCGACCAAGGCGTGTCCTGACTGTGGAGAACGGGTAGAATTAACCGGGTTGGATGATGAAATTTCCCGTAGCTTGCGGGCGGGACGCCATCGCCCTCTGAGGATGTGACAATCGTATATCTAGCCATGTAGCCGCGGCGATGGAGGACACGGCATTGCCGTGTCCCTACCTCATTTAATCCAATTTTTAGGCTTTGCGCGATCGGCGAATGAGTAGGCTAATCACTTGTCCCGGCTTTGCACCTCGCTGCGGCGGGCTCCAATCCCCGACGGCGGCAAATCCCAGTCGGTACAAGGTGTGGATGGTTTCTAACACGGCTGCGCGGGAACCGACAACCGTTATCCGCACGACTTCCTGTTCGGATACTGCTGAGTCGTCATTTGGACGATCGGAAAAGTTATCGTCAGGCACGAATTCCTGTGACATAATATGGTCTCCTGGTTTTTGGTTTTCTAGGAAAACCCAAAAACCCAGCCGCCCCGCACGGTAACACAGAGCAGGGCGGCTACAGAGAATGTTAAAATTCTCCATTAGCCTCCAGACTGGTTAGCTCAGTTTGGCGGTTAGCTGTCCATTGCTGTTGGTAGCAGCTTTGGGCAGTGCAACTAGATTTTTGAGCGACGCGGGCTGCTTTCTCTTCGAGCAAAGCAGCCTTAATTTCAAAGCGTAGCCGCAGATGGGGGCCGCCGTCAATCGATTTTAGATTTTAGATTTTAGATTTTAGATTGGGGTTTTCCTGCAACAACTCAATCGATTTTAGATTTTAGATTTTAGATTTTAGATTGAGATTTTCCTGCAACAACTCTCGGGTCTCTCCGGTCTCTCCCCCTCTCCGGTCTCTCCGGTCTCTCGCCCTCTCCCGTCTCCCCCTCTCCCACTCTCCCCTTCTCCGGTCTCTCCCCCTCTCCCTCAACCCAACCTACTAGATGAGGGAATGCGCCGAGGAAGAGGTAAAATATGGAATCGTTCCAAAAGCTTAAAATCAAAAAACTAAAATACAGATATGCCTAGAACACAAGTGCGAATATTCCTTGCACCTGCTGCTTGAGGGCAACCACATCAATTTTAGATTTAAGATTTAAGATTTAAGATTGTCCTCCAACAACTCTCTCCATCTCCTATGCCTAGAACACCCAGCGAATATTCCGTGCACCTGCTGCTTGAAGGCGGCCATCGCGAAGAAGTGCGTTTCGCAACGCTGCAAGATTTTCAAAAGTGGTACAGCAGTACGCTGGTGCCGAAACAAGATTCCAGAGAATTTCTTAACGTCCCGATTAAAAATATTCAAGGCGAATACATGGTAGTTCGGCCTACCAGCGTTCTCGCAATTCGCGTAGAACCGATATTTACTTCTAGCGTCGAACGATACGATGAATAAGGAAAATAATCAATTGAGTAGGAAAGATTGGAAATTGAGCAAGATTTTTCGCTATCAGCTATTAGCGATCGCCTGTTGCGTTTTGGCGATCGCTTTTTCGGTGCCCGCCGTTGCAGTTGCGCCGCTGCAACCAATTAGTCTAAATCAATTGCAAGCTGGCGAATCGGACGATCTCGCCTTTGACTCTCAAATCTGGGGCGAAAATGGCAAATCGGGCGATCGGGAATTGCTGTTAAAGTCGATCGACAACAGCCTCCGCTATCTCGATACATCGGCCGCCGGCAGTGCTTACAGCCGCTATCCAGTAGCAGGAGTTACGCGCGATCGAGTCCGCCGTTCCCTCGATCGGTTCCGCCAATTAGTTGTCAGTTCCACAACCCCAGCACAACTTCAGGAATCTGTTAAGCGCGAATTTGTATTTTACAAATCCACGGGCAAAGACGGCAAAGGAACAGTAGCATTTACAGGTTATTTCGAGCCGACTTACGCAGCATCTCGCACGCCTAATTCCGAATACCGTTATCCCCTGTACCGGATGCCGCCAAACATGGCATCTTGGTCGAAACCTCACCCGACAAGATTGCAATTAGAAGGCGAAGATGCTTTGCAGGCAAGTAAAGGATTGCTGCGAGGATTAGAATTAGTTTGGTTGCGCGATCGATTCCAAGCATTTCTCGTGCACGTCCAAGGTTCTGCGAGATTGCAGCTAACAGATGGTAGCGTGATGACAGTCGGTTTTGCAGGCAAAACCAGTCACAGTTATACAGGAGTTGGACGAGAATTAGTTAAAGACGGAAAGTTTACTTTAGAACAGTTAAATTTGCCGAAACTAATGGAATATTTCACCAACTTTCCCGCAGATATGAACAAGTATTTGCCGAAAAATGAAAGCTTTGTATTCTTCCGGGATACTAACGGAGTTCCAGCTACAGGCAGCATTGGAGTGCCAGTAACTGCCGAAAGGTCGATCGCCACCGATAAAGCCTTAATGCCCCCCGGCGCACTAGCATTAATTACTACGAAACTTCCCTATCCGAATGCGGCGGGAGAACTCGAACAAAATGCCGTGAATCGCTACGTTTTGGATCAGGATACTGGCGGTGCAATCAAAGGTGCGGGGAGAGTTGACGTATTTATGGGAACCGGGAATTTAGCGGGCAGTCGCGCCGGTTATATCAACTCAACTGGAGAACTGTATTATCCGCTTTTAAAGTAGATTAATTCTACTTCATGTGATTGTTCGCTGTGCATCGCAATCCCGGACACGGCAGTGCCGTGTCCCTACAGATATCTCCGACAATCTATATGTAATCCTACTTTTGATAATTGCTATAAAATAGAAAATATCCACCCTCCAAACCCCACAAATGCTAAACAAAATTCTGCAATTCTTCAAACGACTAATTCAGCGAATATTCGGAACCCCAACCCCACCCTCCCCGCCGACAAATACTGCCATCCGCCCCACCCTAACTGATGCGGAATACGAGTCAAAATTCATGGAAATTCTCGAAGGGGTGAATGCCGGCTGGAGTCGAGGGGATGTAGCGGGATTCTTAATCGCAAAACGCCTTAAAGATGGTGAATTGGCTGCTTGGTTGCGACGGTTTGGGCAAAGATTGTTAGAGGGCGAACATGATGACACCGCTGCTACGGATGCCGTGGCATCGCTTCAGGAATTGGCGCAGCGGCTGGTATTGTTAGGTAGAATTGGCAGCGGGGAATTGTCAGAGGTTGCGAGGCAAATTGGGCGGGAGATATTGACACGATTTCCGCTGCCGGAGGCTGAGGAGGAGGATGCAAAGGGGAGGGTTATTGAGGCGGTTTTTGTTGGGGATGGTTTGGGTTTTTCAGGGGAAGTGAACCGCACAGGCGCTGAGGATGTGGAGGCAGAATCGGAAGTTAATGCAGATGCTGAGGCGTGGTGCGATCGAGGGAATGAGCAGTATAATTTAGGAAGATTTGAAGAGGCGATCGCATCTTATAACCAGGCAATTGCTCTCAAACCAGACTACCACGATGCTTTGCACAACCGAGAGGTAGCGCAACGTAAGTTAGGCGAAATTAAATAGGCGAACTCGCTTGTATCCAGCATTTTGGCTAGGTATTGCGAGCCGTATGATACTATTAAGAATTAAGCGCAGTTTCCGTAGCTAATTATAATACAGTGAAAATAGGAGTTTTAGGACTGAACTCCTCACTAAAAACTTAATTGATAATAGGTGCATGGCGCACCGTACAATAGGTTTATACTATTAGGATTAATCCCAAATCCTTGCATCCAAAACCCAAATCGAATGACACAAGTAATCGGCATTGACTTAGGCGGAACCGCAATTAAACTCGGCAGATTTAGCGAAGACGGCATTTGTCACCAATCCTTAACAGTCCCAACTCCTCAACCCGCTACACCAGAAGCCGTTTTAGGCACAATGACAGATGCTATTTTACAACTGAATCCGGCCGAAAATGCTGTAAGTGCGATCGGCATCGGCACTCCAGGCCCTGCAGACGCCGCAGGCCGCATAGCCAGAGTCGCAATTAACCTCAAAAACTGGCACAATGTCCCCCTCGCTGACTGGTTGGAAGCTAAAACCGGACTGGCAACTATATTAGCAAATGATGCCAACTGTGCCGGATTGGGAGAAGCTTGGTTGGGTGCAGGAAGGCACTTTAAAAACCTAATCTTACTAACTTTAGGTACAGGAGTCGGCGGTGCAGTTATCCTAGACGGCAAACTATTTGCAGGCCATCAAGGCACGGCAGGAGAACTAGGATTGATTGCTATAAATCCCGACGGCCCGGAGTGCAACAGCGGCAATCGCGGTTCTTTAGAACAGTACGTTTCGGTGCAGGCAATTCGCCGGCAAACTGGTTTGGAACCTTTAGAATTAGCAAATTTAGCTAAGTCTGGAGATGCCAAAGCTTTAGAATATTGGCAAAATTACGGGCGCTATCTGGGTATAGGTTTGGCAAGTATAATTTATATTTTAACGCCGGAAGCTATTATTATCGGCGGCGGAATTAGTGCTGGTGCAGAATTTTTCTTACCGCAAGTTCAAGCAGAAATTCAGCAACGTGTACTGCCGAGTTCTCGCGAAGATTTGCAGTTATTGGTTGCTGAATTGGGCAATCAAGCAGGTATGGTAGGGGCAGCCAAATTAGCTTGGCAGCTTGTTCAATAGTTAAAATAAAAAAAAGCAGCGCATTTTACTGCGCTTTTTTAATATCTAATCTTAGGGTGCAACCTAAGCATTTTAGGTCAAATAAAATAAAATGAATGTGAGGAGTTACTAAACATAGTCTCCTTCATTGTTCATGCTTATAACTAAGGACTAATGACTTCTTCATGGCAGAGATTGTCCAGTCGTATTTTTAATGTAGTCCTGAATTTCTTGATAAGCTTCCGGGTTGCTTTGGCGGAGGATAACAATATTAGTTGCGCTGTCAGGCAGGCTAAAGCTTAGCCGACCGTTCTGCTCGCAAGCAAAAGAGCTTATTCGACTCATATCGATCGCAAATTCTTTGCGGTCATAATTAATTTTAATCCACGAGCCTCTAGAATTGCGGTCAATAGTTTTTTTGAGGTAATCGAGAACTTGCTTGTAAGCCTCATAATTGCCTTGGGGATTGAGGATAATCGGCTGACTGCTATTAGGCAGCCAAAAGGTGAGACGCTTGTTATCCAGTTCGCTAGAAAAAGCACTAATAGTGTCAAGGTCAATTATGTATGTACTTTTCTCATAAGTAATTTTGCTCCAATAAGCCACAAAGCCTCCTCAAACCTGTGTGTCCTGGTATTTTAGGATAGTTTGACAACTCATACCATTTTAGATTTTAGATTTTAGATTTTAGATTGGGCATGACTGATGACTATCGGGGTTTGGAACTTGCCTAAAGTTGCATTTTTTTGTGAAACTGGTATCACCCTTAAAATCAAAGCGAAAAAGTTAACTAAAAATATCAGCATTTTTACCTTCTGCTGAATGCCTTTTGCCTTCTCCCTTCGGGTACTAGCCCCCCCAACCCCTATGCTAGGGCTGGGGGATGAGGTTTTTCATTGTTTGAGAATGCTGCCCGATATCTAGTCCGGTAAGTGCGACCCGAATCCAATGCGATTGTTGGGTTGGGCGGGTGAGAGTACGCTCGATAGTCTGCCTGATTTGAATATTGTGTACTCTCACCTGCCCCTACAGACATCTAATATATCAGAACTAATCGATCGGACATGATATCAGATCAGTTTCCTGCTGCGAGTTTCCCGGCCACCAAGTCGCGCCCCTCAACTTCTAAAAAATCCTGCTTTCCCTGGATGCTTGCCGCCTCGATAAACCCCTGAAACAAGGGGTGGGGGGCGCTAGGTCGAGATTGGAATTCGGGGTGAAATTGACAGGCTATGAAAAAGGGATGGTTGGGCAATTCGATCATTTCTACCAATCGGCCGTCGGGAGATGTCCCGGAGACTGCATAACCTGATTCTAAGAAAAGATTGCGGTAGGCGTTGTTAAATTCGTACCGGTGGCGGTGCCGCTCGTAAATCACTTCTTTCTGATAAAGTTTGAAAGCGAGGGTGTCTGGGTTGACACGGCACGGATACAAACCCAGCCGCATTGTACCGCCCAAATCGACTACATCGAGCTGTTCTGGCAATAAATTAATTACCGGATTTGCGGTATCTGGGTCAAATTCAGCGCTGTTGGCATCCTCTAGTTGGGCGATGTTGCGGGCCCATTCAATCACAGCACACTGCATCCCCAAACACAATCCCAAAAAGGGTATTTTATGGTGTTTGGCATATTCGATCGCCGCTATTTTGCCGTCTACTCCCCGAATCCCAAAACCTCCGGGTACAAGAATGCCGTTGATATCTTTGAGATAATTTTCGAGGTTTCCCGATTCTAAATCTTCTGAGTTAATCCAATGCAAATTCAGGTCGCAGCCGATCGAGATTGCTGCGTGCCGCAAAGCTTCCACCACCGAAAGATAAGCATCGTTCAACCGCACGTATTTGCCCACCAAAGCAATATCAATCTTGTGGTTGGGACTGTAAAGTCGGTTGACTAAGGTTTGCCACTGAGTCAAATGGGGTTGCCGCGGTTCGAGTTGCAGCAAATTGATGCTTTGTTCCGCTAAACCTTCCTGTTCCATCATCAGCGGCACTTCGTAGATACTTTTGGCATCTTGAGCGGTGATGACACATTCTTCGGGCACGTTACAGAATTCTGACAATTTCTGTTTCATGCCCAAAGACAGCGGGCGATCGCACCGACAGACTAAAATATCTGGTTGAATGCCGATCGACCGCAATTCCTTCACCGAGTGCTGAGTCGGTTTAGTTTTCATCTCCCCAGCCGAAGGAATCCAAGGTATCAGCGTGACGTGCATATACACAACATTTTGCCGCCCCACATCCTTGCGAAACTGGCGAATTGCCTCCAAAAATGGCAAAGATTCAATATCTCCCACCGTTCCGCCGATTTCCGTAATCACCACATCGGGGTTAGTATTTTTTGCTACTCGGTGAATTCGCTCTTTAATCTCGTTAGTGATGTGCGGAATCACCTGCACCGTACTCCCCTGATACTCGCCGCGGCGTTCTTTGTTGATCACCGCTTGATAAATGGAACCCGTGGTGACGCTGTTGAGGCGAGACATGGAAGTATCGGTAAAACGCTCGTAATGTCCCAAATCCAGGTCTGTTTCCGCACCGTCTTCCGTCACAAAGACTTCTCCGTGCTGAAACGGGCTGAGAGTGCCGGGGTCAACGTTAATATAAGGGTCTAGCTTCAAAATAGAGACAGAATAGTCCCGCGACTTCAATAGGCGACCCAAGGAAGCAGCGACAATTCCCTTGCCGATGCTGGAAACCACGCCGCCGGTCACAAACACAAATTTGCTCATAGGATTTTCGACTTTAGATGTTTTAATGCCAGGTCAGACTCAAATGTGACATAGGTAATCCATAAGGGCAACCACGGGGGATTGCCCCTACACCCATTTGACCCATCATTGACGATCGTTATGTGCTTGCAACCAAGTTGTCAAATCTGACACACTGGCAAAGTCTAATAGTGCCTCTCCTAGATTCTCTAATTGCTGAGCGGATAACTGAGCGATGCTGATTTTGAGCTCCGGCGACAGCAGGCCGACACTGCGCTCCAACTGACGAACAATTAATGTCATATTTCCTTGTTTGATGCCTTGTTCGATGCCTTGTTCGATGCCTTGTTCGATGCCTTGTTCGATGCCTTGTTCGATGCCTTGTTCGATGCCTTGTCTTATTCCTTGTTCTATCCCGATTCTGGTAGCTTTGGTAATTGCCCCGCGCTGGTCTTGAATAAAAATTTCTCGCCTTTCTAAATCCTCCAATTCATCAGGATCGAGATTTGCTTCATTGGCAATTGTAAAAGCTTTGCGGAGTTCGGGTACATTTCCCAACTCTTCCGGCACAGACCTTAACGTCCGAGCTGTTTTCATGAAATATATCCACTTATCAGTCAGAGTTTCTAATTCTGCTAAAGTCTTGTCAAATTTGGGCAACTCAACAAATACAAATTCTAATTCATCCGCCAAATAATCGACCAAGTTGTTTTTCTCTTTGATACAAAACCGCGAAATTACTGTTTCCAGATGCTCAAACATTTGGAAATCTGTTATCGTCAAGGCAATCACGGGATTTAACAGGTTGTAGTTTTCTCCGCTTTTCAATTGCACTGAGTAAGCTTTGGTAGCATTGTATAAAATTCGCTTTTCAAATGATTCTACATTCAACACCTGCATTTCAATGATCACAGTTTTGCTGCCACTAATTTTAGCTTTTACATCCAAATAAGTATCTTTGACTCCTTTGATTTTGGGAGCTAAATAAGGGTCAATAATTTCTAAATCTTCGATGACTGGCTGTGCTTCGTAGAGGATGGCATTCAAGAAACTAATCAAAATGTCCTTACTGTCAGCAGATCCGAAGATTTTTTTAAAGGCAAAGTCGGTTTTGGGGTTAATAAAATTCATGGCTTTTTCAATTTATTAGAGATTGAGAGGTTGAGGTTAGAGTGATTTAATTATTTAACTATCATACAATTTTGTAGTTTGGCTTCGCGGACGATCGCCCCAACCGACATCACCCCAATAAGGATGCAAGCCGACAGCAGTCGCCCACAGCAATCATGGCTCAAACAAAAGTTCCAGCCCCCTCAAGCGCCTGTAGAGTCAATCTAAAATCGGCACAGGCCCTGAGTCATTGTCCCAAAAAGCTAACTCAGGAACGTTTCGCCAATGGTAAGGTCATGATTAACAAAGCACCTCAAATCTGCTAAAAAAAAACAGCTATGAAGTTTGTCTGCGTTCTATCCCGTCAACGGTTGTTTTCTGCTGGTATCGCATTGCTCGCTGCGATCGAGTGTGGCGCGTGGCTCGCTCCAAATGCGGCGCGGGCAAAAGCTCCTAGGGAAAATTATTTGTCTCTGTCGCCGAAAATCCTCGCTAGTAACGATGTTAAGTGCAATGGGGCGCGATCGCCACAAAATCGGTGTCCAGTCGGCGGTTTGTTCGTCAAAACTCAAAATACGGCCAGAGAACAAGTCTTTCCTCTCAAGCAGACTGAAGTTAAAGCCAAAATTGCTGGCAATATCTCCCGCGTCGAAGTTGTTCAGAAGTTTGAAAATCCTTTTCCCGAATCTTTAGAAGCTGTTTATGTATTTCCTTTGCCCGACGAAGCGGCGGTGGACGATATGGAAATTAAAATAGGCGATCGCACTATTAAAGCTGATATCAAACTCCGCGAGGAAGCTTTGGAAATTTACGAACAAGCCAGACAGCAAGGTCGGACTGCGGGTTTGTTGGAACAAGAACGCGACAATATTTTTACTCAGTCTCTGGCGAACATCAAACCCGGAGAAAAAATTGAAGTTACGATTCGCTACACCGAAAGTCTCAAATTTGCCGGTGGCGATTACGAATTTGTGTTTCCAATGGTGGTTGGCCCGCGCTATATTTCGGGAAATTCGACCGATGCCGATCGCCTTAACCCGCCTGTCTTGCCTCCGGGAACGCGATCGGGTCACAATATCGCTGTTTCGGTAGAAATAGATGCCGGAGTGGCGATCGGCGATGTCCGATCTACTTCCCATCAAATTACAACTGACCGCAGCGGCAATATTGTGCAAGTCCAATTAGCAAATTCAGACACAATTCCCAATAAAGATTTAATTTTGCGCTATCGAGTGGCGGGCGAAAATACTCGGGCAACTATTTTGACTCAATCCGACAAGCGGGGCGGTCATTTTGCTACTTATTTGATTCCGGCATTAAACTACAAAACTAATGAAATTGTACCTAAAGATGTCGTGTTTCTGATGGATACTTCCGGTTCTCAGCAGGGCGAACCGCTGGCAAAATCTAAGGAGTTGATGCGCCGCTTCATTCAAGGGCTGAATCCTAACGATACTTTTACTATTATTGATTTTGCCAACACGGCGAAAGCACTTTCAACAACTCCTTTAGCAAATACGGCTGCCAACCGACAAAGCGCCATTAATTATATCGACAAGTTGCAGGCTAACGGTGGCACTGAACTGCTTAACGGCATTCAAGCAGTGATGAATTTTCCGGGTGCGGCAACGGGAAGGCTGCGGAGTATTGTACTAATTACTGACGGTTACATTGGTAATGAAAATGAAGTGCTGGCTCAGGTTCAGCGGAGTCTGAAACCTGGAAATCGACTTTATAGTTTTGGTGTCGGCAGTTCGGTGAATCGGTTTTTGCTCAACCGGATCGCGGAAGTGGGAAGAGGCACGTCTCAAGTAATTCGTCAAGATGAACCGTCGGCAGAAGCGACAGAAAAGTTTTTTCGTCACATTAATAGTCCGGTATTGACTAATATTCAAATTAGTTGGGAAGGAGTGGGGGAAAAACCGGAAATTTATCCGATCGCACCCCCAGACTTGTTTGCGAGTCAGCCGCTAGTTTTGTTTGGGAAAAAGACCGATCGATCTAACGGTCAACTTCGCATCCGCGGCACTCTTGCGGGCGGCAAAGCTTACGAGCAGATTTTACCTGTTAATTTTGCTCAATCCGGCGGGCGGCAGCGGGAGTCTACTTCAGTCGCAGCAACCGCTACGGATTTTGGCAATCCGGCGGTAGCTCAACTTTGGGGTCGATCGCGCATTAAAGATTTAATGAATCAAATGTTTGGTGCCGAGACTAAATCTCTGGTAGAAGCTGTAACTAATACTGCTCTGACTTATCGCTTGCTGTCGGAATACACGGCTTTTGTGGCTGTGAGCGAAGAAGTGCGAGTCGAACCAGATGGAACTCGTCGCCGCGTGCAAGTACCTGTGGAATTGCCACAGGGTGTCAGCTATGAAGGTATTTTCGAGTCGGGAGGGGCAGAGTCAACTAGGGGCGGCATTAGGAACGCTACCCCGACTCGCGCCCAGGCGCCGGTGATGCCAGCTCCTGTTATGCCGCCGCCGCGGCAGCGAGGTAACGGTGAGTTGCAACCCTCGGAGCCAAAGGCTTCTCGCTGGGAAGTAGTTAGCGCAGAAGGGTTGGATGCCGGGGCGATCGCCGCTTTGACTCAATACCTGCAATCTGTTAATCTCCCGGCGGGGGTTAGCGGTGAAACGGTGTGGGAGTTATCGGTACAAGACGGCCGCGTTGCCCGAGTGGCGATAGATACTCAAACCTCGACGCTGCAAGCAACAGACGCCGTAGAGACTCTCAAGAGGGCCTTGAGTTCCTGGCAACCTCCCGCAGGATTAAAGGGCACGCTGCGTCTGAAGTTGCGAATTACGGTCGATCGTTAAGGAATGACTATCTATGTCAAGAAACATTAACTTTTAATTCAAAAATACCGAAAGGGGGATCGCTACCACGAGAAAGATATAAAATCTTTATTAAGAGAGCGCCTTAAAACAGAAACTAATGTTAACAGAATTTAACACTGTGAGGCAAACGCTGAAACAGTATAATTTCTGAAACAGTCTAATTTCTGAAACAGCCTTAAGATTAGAGATTTCTCGCTCGAAACCCCCCAATCATAGAAGGTATCACGCCCTATGGAAGTTAGCGAACTACTCAACAATTACGAAAAAGGAGAAAGAGATTTTGCTGGAGCCGAACTCAGCGGGGCAAACCTCAGCGGAGCAATCTTAATCGGAGTCAACCTTTCGCGAGCTAATCTTTCCGGGGCCAACCTCAGCAGGGCGTTTCTCACCAAAGCAACACTCAAAGGCGCACAGATGCAAAGAACAAATCTGAGTTTTGCCAAAATGGGAGAAACCAAACTCTCAGGCGCAGATTTGACAAAAGCGAATTTGAGCGGGGCTTTTTTGGTAAAAGCAAAATTGCCGAGGGTAAAATTAAGCGGCGCCACTTTAACGGGCGCAAACCTGCGCGGTGCTGCGTTGTGGAATGCGAATTTGTGCAGCGCCGACTTGCAATTAGTTAACTTGCTGGGCGCTAATCTGACAGGAGCTAATTTTAAATGGGCAAACCTTTACGGTGCAAGGCTCAACAGTGCAAAACTTTTTGGAGCTCAATTAACCGGAGTCAGTCTGCGGCGAGCGCAATTGACAGGGGTGAATCTCTGCGGTGCAGATTTGAGCGGCGTCAACGTGAGCGAAGCTAAACTAATGGGAGCTAATTTGGAAGGCTCGAATTTGGTAGGGGCGAATTTCAGCGCGGCTCAGTTGCGGGGGGTAAAGTTGGCGGGTGCAAACTTAACCGGGGCTAAGTTGAGGGGAAGTTGTTTGAGAGAGGCAAATCTGAATTGGGCGAAGCTGTGTCAAGCTGATTTGATGGCGGCAGATTTGAGTGAGGCGACGTTAATAGGAGCTAATTTAGATAATGCTTTATTGGCGGGAGCTATTTTGCCGGAATCTACTAGGCGCTACTTTTCCTTAGCTGGGGCGGGCCAAGTCAATTCTTGGGAAGTAGATGAGATTTCAAATGGGTAATTGGTAATTGCTAATGGGAAATTGTTGGCTATCGACCAATGACAACCAAAAACTAATATCAATTTAAAAAAGTCTTCTAACAATCCTCAATTTTATACTAATTTAGTTCGCGATCGCACTCGCCCACAAAGACACCGGGTTTTTTAACTTTTATTGAGGCTTTTAACCGCGTGTATTTGGATTAAAAAACCAAGGTGACGGTCAACCGCGCGATCGCAAACTAGAATTATTAAAAGTGGCAGATATCCGCGCCGGAGACGGCATTGCCCTCTCCTTACAAGAAACTACGCTCAAGGTTTTCTGTTGAAATTTATTCTTTAATCTCAAATCTCAAATCGTTATGACTGTTAATTATGGAGTGGTGCTGGTAACTGCGGCATCGGAGGCGGAGGCGGAGAATCTCGCTAAATCTCTAGTTGAACACAAGCTGGCTGCTTGTGTTAGTTTGTCTCCAATTCGCTCGATTTATACTTGGCAAGGCGAGATTCAAGCCGAGTCAGAGTGGCAGTTGGTAATTAAAACTGATTTGGCTAAATTTGAGGCTTTAAAAACAAAAGTTCAGGAACTCCATTCTTATGAAGTTCCCGAAATTATTGCTATTCCTATTATCGCTGCCAGCGATGCTTATCTCAATTGGCTGGGACAATCTTTAAGTTTGTAGCCAAGACTTTAGTCCTAAATTATCCAATAAAGAGGGACTCAAGTCCCTACTAAAAATGGTCAGAAACCTACGAATTATGACTGGTAGGACCGATGACGCCGATTTTGTGGCGAAAACTTAGTTCGCCGCCGAACCAGCCTGTAATGCCCAGCAAGGTTGCTACGACGATCGAAATTGCTAAACCTGTATATACGATCGGCTCAGCCGGATTTCCTTGTCGCAACACCAGGTTAATCAGGGTAAGTACCATAACCGCCACATTGCCGCCCATGTGCAACCAACCGGCACTGCGATCGCGCACTCTTTTAACTTTGAAAAAATCTAAAAAGCCCGTGATTGCTGCCAAAATCCCCGCAGCAAAACCCACACCCATCAGCCAAACCGAAGCTCTCGCCCAAAACGGATCGCTTGTCAGCCAATAACCGATGTCCGTGCCGGCGGCTCCTACTAAAAAGGCTACCGGAAAGATGACGATGATGGGGTGGATGGGATGGCCTGCAACTGAAAGCGTACTCGTAATGCCGGCGTCGCGATATTCTGCGTCGTCACTTTCGAGAATCGGCGGCAGATTGGGATAGGGCGTACTATTTCTGGGATTTGTTTCCATGATTCCTACAGATAACTTTTGTACAACTAAGCCATTTTTATTGGATTGAAATTAATCCCAAACCCGCTCGCCATTTTCGTCAACGCGGGCCTGCCGAATTACGTCAGAAATTTCGTCGGCGTCTTTGACGTGGTGCAAAGCTTTCTTTTCCCCATCCGGTTCTTCTACAACCACATAAGTTGGAACTGTAACAACATCTCCCGTGATGTCGGGCACGTGGTCTACCGCCAGTTGCTGGGCTTTTTCTTCGATGCTTTGCGGTTCCTCGGAAATCCGATCGCCCGGATTGACAGTGCGCTCCATATCTTTGCCTGGTTTGTCGATACTCATAAAACCCCTCTGGTGTTTCTAATTTTTTGCTGACGCTGGCTGTAATTCCTACTATTGAACGAAAAATCTCCCTGCACATACATCTCCCGAGGGGTGGAAGTTTCATTTATGCCGATCGCAGGCAGCCTCTTCCTGTAGGTAGAGGCTTTTCGGCTGGTTCGGAAAAAAACCTAAGCTAAAATCTAAACATAATATTTTCCTTCCCTTTTAGTTGCCCATGAAAAGTTACGATTGGATTGTTGTCGGCGGTGGCATTACGGGTGCGTCACTGAGTTACGAACTGGCAAAAAAAGGTTTTGGTGTGCTGCTTTTGGAACGAGATCCTACCATGCAAAATGCTACTCGTTTTAGTTACGGCGGCTTGGCTTATTGGTCGGGTACGACTGATTTAACTCGACAATTGTGTGGGGAAGGTATCGAACGCCACCGCAATTTATCGGCGGAATTAGATGCTGATACTGAGTTTCGCGAGTTGGATTTGTTGCTGACAATTGATGCAGGCTGTGATGCCGAAAAAGCGGCGGCTAATTACGCGCATTTTGCGATTCCTCCGCAGCTTTTGAGCGTTGCAGAAGCTGGCGAGTTGGAACCTTTGCTGAATAAAAGTGCGATCGCCGGAGCTCTGACTGTGCGTCACGGTCACATTTCGCCGACTTCCACAAATAAAGCTTATTGTCAAGGGTTTCTGCGGTTGGGAGGAAGTCTAGAATTTGCTGAAGTAATTGGGTTGATAGAAGAGGGAAATCGGATTTCTGGAGTCAAGACGGCGCAGGGAATTTATTGTTGTGAAAATGCTGTTGTTTGTGCTGGAGGTTGGAGTCGGAGTTTCCTAAAAGCCGCTGGTGTTTCTGTGGGAGTTTATTTTACTCACACGGAGATTTTGGAAACTGCACCTGTGGATTTGAAACTCAGGACTTTGGTGATGCCTGCGGTATTAAAACGTTTTGAATTGGAAGCTGAATCGAGTAGAATCGAGGTGGATTTTCTTTGGAATGAACCGGGTAAAGAGTTGCTGTCGCCTATTTTAGATTCGGGTGCAATTCAGTTTAATGATGGGAGTTTGCGGATCGGGCAATTGTCTCGCAGTTTGAGCGATTTGAATGCTAAAGTCGATCGCCAAACCAGCGAAACGGCAATTCGTGCAGGAATCGCCAAGGTTTTGCCTGCTTTGGCAGGTTTACCGGCAACTTGGCACGAGTGTATTGTGGCATTTAGCGCTGATGATTTGCCCGTAGTGGGGCCGATTGCCGATCGCCCTGGATTGCACGTTTTTTCGGGTCTCAGCAATCCTTTGGCTATTGTACCTGCTTTGGCTGAGCGATTTGCTAATTGGGCGGGGGGAGAAGAAGATAGGGCGATCGAGCTTTTATCTCCCGATCGATTTATCGCAGAAGGAAGAAGGAAGAAGGAAGAAGGAAGAAGGAAGAAGGAAGAAGGAAGAAGGAAGAAGGATAGATGACTACTAACTAATGACTAATGACTACTGACTAATGACTCATTACTAAAAAAGGCAGCGCGACAATAAATGTAGTACCTTTACCTAGTTCACTTTCCACACTTATTGTACCGCCGTGCAGGTCAACTATGTGTTTGACAATGCAAAGTCCCAACCCCGATCCTTTAATCTTGCCGACATTCCCACCCCGTTCAAACTGCTGAAATAATTTCCCCTGATATTCCGCTGTCATGCCAATCCCTTCATCTCTAACGCAAAAAACTACTTGTTTACCCTCACAGCTTAATTCTAGACATATATTCCCACCATTAGGAGAATATTTTATAGCGTTTGACAGCAAATTAGTGAGGAGGTGTTGCAGCAGTTTTGCATCCAGATTGGCTTGGATTTTTTCTGTTCGATTGCGGAAAGCTACTAAGTGTTTTTGAGTAGCGAGTGGTTGCATTTCTTCTAAAATAGATTTGCACAAATCAATCACATTTACCGGATTTAAGTTCAAGGAAAGTTTTCCGGATTCGGCTTTGCTGAGCATTAAAATTTCCTCCAGCAATTCACTCATATTGCTGACGGCTTTTTTTATCCGCTCGACATTTTTATTGGTCGTTCCTGGGGTTTTATGCAATTCGCTATCTTCCAACATTTCAGCCGATAGCTGTATGGTAGTTAAAGGAGTGTTTAAATCGTGGTATGCCATTGAAATAAATCGAGACCTGTTTTCGCTTTTTGCTGCTGCCAATGCAATTAGTTGTTGCATTTTAACGGCTTCTTGATGTTTGCTCAGCGCTATCTTAATGGTGGCGTGCAGTTCTCTTTGTTTAAACGGTTTGAGGAGGTAGCCGTAAGAGCCAGTCTTTTCGGCTCGCTGCAAAGTTTCGTCATCGGCATAGGCAGTTGTATAGATAATTGGGATATCTAATTCTTGATTGATTATTACTGCTGTTTCTATGCCGTCAATGTCGCCTTTGATGACTATATCCATTAAGATTAAATCTGGTTCCAGTTCGCCTGCGCGCTGGATGGCATCGGCTCCTGAAGAAACGATGTCTGCGATTTGATATCCCAATTTTTCTAATTTTTGGGCTAAACTTTTAGCAATTAATAGTTCGTCTTCGACAATCAAAATATTAATTGCTTTTTCTGCTAAATCCATGATTTTAGAACCTTTGAGAGTAGTTTAACTCGTTAAATTTTAGGTGGAAGGCTGTGCCATTTTGTCTTGACATTTCGATGTTTCCTTCTAACTGCTCAGTTAAAGTGCAGACAACTTGAAAGCCCATTGAGTTAGTTTTCCGAAAATCTAAGTTTTGAGGAAAGCCGATGCCGTTGTCCTTAACTAAGAGGTTGATCTCTCCATCGCCCGTTTGATAACATTCTACACTAACTGTACCGCTAGTGCCATTAGGAAAAGCGTGTTTGAGGGTATTTGAAACCAATTCATTGGCAATTAAACCGCAGGGACTAGCAGTTTCAATATTTAGGGAAATTGGTTCAGCTAATACCTGCAACTGAATGTGATTGTCACTAATATTGTAAGAGTGAAACAAGTTACTTACTAAATCTTCGAGATATTCGCCAAAATTGATTTGCGCCAGGTTAGTCGAGCGATACAGTTTTTCGTGAATCAGAGCCATAGAGTAAAGGCGATTCTGACTTTCTTCAAACATCTTGGCTATTTGCTGTTCGGCAACTGTGTTAGATTGCAATTCTAACAGACTGGCAACTACGCAGAGGTTGTTTTTGACGCGGTGGTGAATTTCTTTGAGCAAAATTTCTTTTTCTTTGAGGGAGTTTTTCAAATTTGCTTCCGCTTGTTTGCGTTCGCTCAATTCAGCTTGCAGTTGCTGGTAGAGTAGAGATTGCTGAATGGCGATCGCTAATTGATTCACCAACTGGTGAAATAAATTGATTTCCCATTCTTGCCACTCACGAGGGCCATCGCATTGGTGGGCAATCAGCAATCCCCAAAGCCGGCTGTGCTGAATAATCGGCACTACTAACTTTGCCCTAACTTGAAGTTCTTTCATAAACTCCATCACACAAGGTGTAATGCTGGGAGAATCTAGTTCGGAAATCGCAGAAATTCGCCCTTGCAAATAAAGCTGATAACTTTCAATCGGAAAAACCTCTTCGCCAAAACATCTATCCACGAGTTGGCTGCATCCTTCTGCCACGGCTTCAGCAATGACTCGCCCGCCCTTTTTGGGTAAAATTTGATAAACCAAAACTCGATCGGCTAACAATACTTGCTGGAGTTCGGCAACCGTAGTGTTGAGAATTTCTTCTAATTGCAAAGACTGGCGGACGCGACGGGCGATCGCCTCCACGAGCCGTTCTCGCTCGAATTGCTGTTGCAGCGCGATTTCGGCATATTTAGAATTGGTGATCTCGGCGGCGTAACCAATAATTTCGATCGGAATGCCCCTGCTGTCAACCAATAGTTTCTGTTCCGTCCGCAGCCAGCGGTAAAGTCCATCTCGGTGCAGAAAACGGTACTCGCAAATGCAATTTTTACCCTCGGACAAATTAGAAAACTTTTCTAAAAATAGTCGCCGGTCTTCAGGGTGAATCCGGCTCGACCAAATTTGAGAATCTGCTAACAGTTCTTGGGGTTCGTAGCCAACGATTGCCTTAACGTTGTCGCTAATGTAAGTAGTACAAAAATCTCCTGTAGGTGCGGCAGTAAAAATTACCGCCGGATTAGAAGCCAGTAAAAATTGCAGGCGTTCTTTTAACTGCTGAAATTCCATTTCTGCCCGCTTGCGATAACTGATATCTTCGATCGCCTCCATGCTGTAGAGAGGAATTCCCTCGCGGTCGCGGATCAGCGTCACCGTCAAGTTTGCCCAGATCAGCTCGCCATTCTTCTTAATTAAGCGTTTTTCGATCCCGAAACGAGAAATATTGCCGCAGACCAACTCCTTGACTTGCTCCAATTCTGCTTGTAAATCTTCTGGATGCGTCAGTTGAGTAAAAGTCATGGTCGCCAACTCCGAATCGCTGTAGCCCAACATCTGGCGGTGAGCTTCATTCACTTTGATAGTGCGGTAGTCGCGCACGCTTGTCAAACCGATCGCGATCGGAGCATCGTCAAATAAGTTGCGAAACTTTTCCTCGCTCTTTTGCAGTGCTGCTTCTGCCTGTTTGCGAGCGGTAATGTCTCGGGCAACCCACATCACCCGATCGAGATCCAGGGGCGAAACACTGGCATCAAACCAGAATAACTTGCAGCCAATTTCCATGCTGTATTCAACTCTGTGGGTTTGCCTAGATGCCAATGTTTGGCGAATGTGGCTCAGCACAAAATTAGCTTCTGCTTCTGGGAAGATTTCGGCGAGGGTTTTGCCCAGGACTTCATTAGCCTGTTTGTACAGCAATTCGGGAGCCGTGGGGGCAATTTTGAGGTAGCGGCCTGTTGCGTCAAAAACCAGCACGATATCCGTCATGGCATTAAACAGCGCCAGCAGTTCGGCTTCGGAGTTTTGGAGTTTTTCTTCGGTCAATTTGCGATCCGTAATGTCGGTGTCAGTGCCAGTCAGCCGGTAGGGCTTGCCGGAAGCCGATCGGATCGCGCTGCCGCGGGCAAGTATCCAGCAGGTGCTGCCGTCTTTGCGCAGCATCCGGTGTTCAACTTCATAACTTTCTGCCACACCCTCTAGATAAGCCTTTACTGCTTCCTCGACTGCAACTCGATCGTCGGGATGAACGTGAGACACCCAATTTTCCATGCGGTTGGGAATCTCTGCGTCCTGATAGCCCAACAAAGCTTTCAAAGACGGAGCAATGTAGATTTCGTCGGTTTCCAAATTCCAGTCCCAAACCCCCACTTTGCCTGCGGATACTGCCAGTTCGTACCATTGAGTCCGCTGCTGGACTCGCAGTTCTAACTCTGCATTGAGCTGCTGCAAAGCGATTTCTGTTTGTTTGAGCTCCGTGACATCCCGACCTGCTGCTTGATACTCGACGATTTGTCCGCTCTCGTTGAATATAGCCCGATCGATCCACTGCTGCCAGCGAATTTCCCCGCTCGGCAAAATTACTCGGTGTTCGCAAGTAAAAATAGGCTTGTCGGGAGACACAGAAGTATATTGCTCTTGAAAAATTTCTCGGTCTGGTTCTGGGATCAGCGGCATGAAGCTATTGCCGAGCAAGTCGAACGGTTGCACCCCGAAATAACGGCAGTAAGCTTGATTGACAAATGTGATTTTACCGTCGGGGAGATAGCGGCAAATCAGTTCGGTTTGGTCTTCTACAATCGCCTGGTAGCGCGCCTCGCTTTGCAGCAGGGCATTTTCGGATTTTTTGCGATCGCTGACTCGTTTTTCTAGTTCACAATTGCCGTCTAAAAGTTCGGATTGTTCCGGGATTTTGGCCGCTTCTTTGTGCAGTGTCTCGATCCAGCTATACATTGCTGGGCGAATCCTTTTTTCGGTTACTAAACCTACGGGCTGACCCCGTTCATCCACAATTGGCAAGCAATCAATCGAGTTTTGACAAAATAGCTTAAATGCGGTGAAAAGATCTCTAAATTCTGATTCTTTTAAGACAATTAAATTCCGCGTCATTGCATCGGCAACTTTCATGTCTTGCCATTCGTATTCGGCGGCTAAGTTCAGCACATCTTCCGGGCTTAGCAGTCCGACTAGCTGATTTTTATCAACAACTAAGACGGAACTAATCGATGGTTTTACCGTTTCGTTTGAGTGCGGCGGTGAATTAGACGGCGGACAAGGGTCGATCGCCCCACGCATCAGGGCGATCGCATCCCCGAGGCAAGTGGAGGGCGCAACCATCACAGGGTGGCGCTCCACAACTTCGTCGGGCGATCGTAAATTTGCTGGCAAATTAGCAAGTTGCATCAGTTTTGGCCAAAAAGTATTGCTCATTAACTTTAGCAACACTTTTTGTCATCAGCCAGAGGACTGATGACTGATGAGTTATGACCGATCTTATTTTTGCCTAAGGAGAATATAAGTTTTCATTTCCCCTTTGCCTTTAACTTCAATAATTCCTCGCTCCTGAAACAAATATTTGTCTGCCACTAACTTATAAGTTGTTTCGCTGACTTGAATCCGCCAAGGCAAACCCTGAGATTCCATGCGGGAAGCAATATTTACCGTGTCGCCCCACAAATCGTAAATAAACTTCTTGATGCCAATTACTCCGGCAACAACCGGGCCGCTGTGAATGCCGATGCGGATGCTAAAATATTTATTATGGCTAGCATTAAATCGGGCTATTTCTGCTTGCATATCTAGGGCCATTTTGGCGATCGCCTCTGCGTGGTCTGCCCTGGGTTCAGGCAGTCCTCCTACTGCCATGTATGCGTCGCCGATGGTCTTGATTTTTTCTAACCCGTGCCGTTCGCACAAAAGGTCGAATCCTGAGAAAATCTGATTGAGGATCTCCACGAGTTCGATCGGATTCATGACGGCAGACAAAGCAGTAAACCCCACTATGTCGGCGAACAAAACAGTCACTTCCGGAAAGTATTCGGCAATAGTAGTTTCGTTTTGCTTGAGGCGTTCTGCTATTGCCTTGGGTAAGATATTTAACAGCAGGTTTTCTGATTTTTCTTGTTCTTCCCGCAGGGCATCTTCTGCTTGCTTGCGTTCCGTAATGTCATGGTAACTCCAGACTCTGCCGATAATTTTCTCTCCGAGCCGCTGCGGTTGCGAATAGCGTTCAAAAAATCTGCCATCTTGAAATTCCAACAAGTCGTAACTTTCGGCTTTTGGCTGTTCGTAAAGCGATTCTATTCTCTCTTGAAATGCTTGGGGATCTTTGAGTTGGTTCAGGACAAAGGCGATCGTTGCGGCGTCGTCTCGGAGTGCCATCACTTCATTAGGTATGCCCCACATTTCCACAAATTCTCGATTGAAAGTGACTATTTTTCCTCTGCTGTCAATAGCTAAAATACCGTCCCCAGTAGAATCAAAAGTTGCTTGCAGCAGGGACACAGATTTTGCGAGGGCGTCTTCTGCCATCTTTCGAGCAGTAATGTCTCGCAAAATAGCGCGAACCGCTACTAGCGAACCTTCCGCAAATTTACAGCTTATGCTACCTTCCAACAAAATTTGTTCGTGATGTTTAGTAATAAATATTGCTCGAATTGAGTCTGGACAAAGTGTATTTTCATTTACGTTTTTATTGATAATAGCTTGATACAATATATCCAGAGACTCTTGGGAACTGTTGGGATGAATAATATCAAACACAGTCATTTGAGCAATTTCTGCTTCGCTGTAGCCCAGAGTTTCCCGCCAAGCCCGATTTACATACAAAAAATGACCGTCGGCTCCAATACTTTGAATTAAGTCTGTAGCATTTTCAAATAAGTCTCGCAGTTGTTCTTCGCTTTCCCGCAAAGCTATTTCCGCTTGCTTGCGCTTGATAAATTGACCCAGTTGGCTGCCGATGGTTGCCATTGTCTGAAGCAATTCTTCATCAAAACACTGCACTTCCCGGCTGAAAAAAATCATTACCCCCAACACAGACCTAGCAGAATTTTCCTGCTCGTAGTCGCCCAAAATTGGGAAGCCAAAAGCTCCGTGCAGTCCTTCTTGGGCGGCGATTTCTCGGCGCAGACAACAGTCGCTTTCTGTGACATCTGCAATCCACTGAGAGGAACCGCTGGCCCAAATGAGACCGGGCAATCCTTCACCAAACGCACAGGTCATTTGTTCGGTAAATTCGGCAAATTTGGGGATAGAAACTGAGCGTTTTGTCCAACTGGCGACGCACCGCAAATTGGGGTCGGAAACCGCAGTTATTCTCTTAGTTTCTGACAGCAGTTTTTCCCCAGCTTCTGGCATCCAAAGTTCGGCAGTATCCCATCCCAAGCTGTCGCAAATTGCGGGGAGAATTGCTGCTAGAGCTTTTTTGATTGTTTCGGATGCCGACAGGATGCGGGTGGTTGCGTACTGAACTATTTGTCGCTGGCGGGCGCGCTGTCTATCTGTCACATCGCGGCCGATGTACACGAAATCTTGAACGGCGACTCTTGCTTCAAAAATGCCTTTAATGTCAGTAGAAATCGCCGTACAGGAAAACGAAACTGTTAGCTTTTGTCCGTTTTTGGCCCGGCAAATTACTTCGGTGTTAGTTTGAGATTGTTGAGGCGGATCTTGGCTGACTGCTTGCAAAGAGGAGCCAACAGCAGCAAGAGCGTCTATTTGCTGGCCTACTAATTCTGATTCGCTGTAACCGAACAAATCTTGAGCCGCTTGATTGACTTTTTTAATTTTTCCCAAGGCTGTTGTTACCAATAAAACTTCGACCATTGAACTAATAATTTTTTCAACATAATTATTAGTAGCGGCTAAGGTAGTCAACAAAATATTCATTTCATTGGTAGCTTGGACTAGAGTTTGTTCCAAACCCATCCTGTCGGTTACGTCTTCAAAAAATATAATTAATCTCTGATAATTATCGTCATCGGTGAACTCGACGATATACATATCAAAATAAAGCTGCAAGCCATTTCCTAATACCCGCGCGATCGCTTTTAATTCAAAATTGGGCAAACGTCTTTCAAAAATATCGATTAAAATTTCTTCAGCTCCCACCAATTCGGGAAAGGGAATGCGGACATCGTTGCCGGCGACTACTTCCTCGGGACTATCGGCAAACCGCTGCACTTTGAGAGAAATTTCTTGGATTAAAAAGTCTTTATCCAGCGCTAGGTACTCCAAGTGGTGGGGAACTAACAGTTTTTTAAATAAGGTTTTCATGTAAGATTTGTAGTAGTGAATGCGCCCTCTGTTGTACCGAATTATCTGAAATTAATCTATTTATCTCTGTTTGTAAAATGGAATTTTGACTACAAAGGTAGTGCCTAACCCTGTGTCGCTGGAAAATTCGATTTGACCTCCGTGCAAGTCTACACACAGCTTCACTATGGATAAACCCAGTCCTGTACCTGGTACTTTTCCGACATTTTGCGCTCGGTAATAAGATTCAAAGAGTTGTTCTCTGTCTTCGATAGGAATGCCAATGCCTGCGTCTTTAATTTGAAATTTAGCTTCTTCATTGTCACAATTTAATTCAAAATAAATATTGCTGCCTATCGGCGAATATTTGACAGCGTTTGACAGCAAATTTGTCAAGATGTGCCGCAGCAATTTTGCATCGAGTGCGGGCCAGTTTTGCGTTTCCTCCGACTCGTTCTCTATTTTTTTTCCGGGCGGAACTAACACGGGGCAAATAAAATTAATTGTATGATTTTTTGCGTAACTAATTTTAATTGATTCTACTAACTCGCTGCAAAATTTTTGTAAGTCAACTGGTACGGGATTGAATTCGAGTTTTCCGGCTTCGGCGCTGCTGAGCAACCGCACGTCATCTAATAGCTGAGCCATGTGTTTAGATGCTGATTTAACGTGTTCGAGGTATTCTTGTTTTTCCGCGTGGGTGATTTGGTCGCCGTAGTCTTGGAGGATTTTAGTAGCAAATAATATTGTATTTAAAGGATTGCCAAATTCGTGAGCGAGCATCGAAAAAAAACGAGATTTTACCTGTCTGAGTTCTTGCTCTTTTGCCAAGGAGCGGCGAATTTCTATTTCTTGTTGCTTGCGTTCTGTGATGTCCCTGCCGATATAGATGAAATCGTAAAGTTCCTGTAATTCTGTCTGAATTGCCGCACAGGAAAATTCTACCCAAATTTCTTTTCCTGCTTTAGTAGTGCAGATTACTTCCAGTTCTTTTAGCAGCTCTTTATGAGACAAAATATAGCGGTGGCGAGCTTGGTAAAGCAATTTTTCTTCGACTACTATTGTGGAGAGGGGGCGGCCGAGCAATTCTGCTTCGCTGTACCCAAATAACCATTGTGCTGATTGATTGACTGTTTTGATAGTTCCTAATGTTGTTGTCACCAACAAAGCATCGCCCATAGAGCGAATAACTTTATCTATATAATCGTTAGAAGCGGCTAAGGCGCTCACCAAAAGATTAGCTTCATTCGCCCTCTGAATCAACGATTGTTTCATCACCATCTTTTCGGTGGCATCTTCAATCAAAATTAGCAATTTACTGGGCACATCTTCTTGTTCGTCTTCATGTTTGATAGCCAACATATCAAAGTATAAAGGGCGGTTGTGGTCGGCAAACCGAGCGATACCTTTGAGATCAAAACTCGGCAGCCGTCCCATAATGATAGACATGAGGATATTTTCAATGCCAATCAGTTCTGGAAAACTCGTGCGAGCATCTGCACCGGGTATCGCGTCGCCCGGAGTATCGGCATAATTGTGGACTTCGGCGGAGGTTTCCTGAATGATGAAATTGTGATTTACTACCAAATACTCTGTTTGTCGCGGACCTAAGAGCTTTCTAAAAAGGGGATTCATGCTTGTTCTACCATTGTGTAAGCTAGTTTATAGAAGATTTCGTCAACGTCTTTGCCTGTTTTAGCAGATGTCGCGTAAACTGCTATTACTTTGTCTTGACCTATCGAATGGGAGATTTCCACTAGCACCCCCAATTTTTCCTCGTCAATCAAGTCTACTTTGTTCAAAGCGATGATTATTGACCCTTTGGGATTGACTGAAGAAAAAAGATGAATGTGTTCGGAGATTCGCTCAACTGTTTCGGAGCGGCTGACATCGGCAACGATTAAAACGCCGCTAGCTCCCTGCAAGTAAGTCGGTGCTATTCCTTTGAATTTTGTATGCCCTTCTAAATCCCAAATTAGCAACTGTGCAGTCACGTTTTCCCGCTGTTTTACGCCTTCTAATTCTACGCTTTTTCGGGAAATTTTTACTCCCACAGTGGACAGGTACTGGTCGCTGAATTGCCGATCGACAAAACGGCGGATCAGGCTGGTTTTGCCGACGCCAAAATCGCCGATCATGCACATTTTTTTAGATATAGTAACTGACATAATTATTTACTGTTTACGGTCTTAGTTATTGGTTCAAATAGCACGCATCTGCTTAAAAGGCGCGGTTGATTGGGTTCCACGTCGGCAGGAGGATTGGGGTTGCCGACGGTTTGGAGGCGCTTCGGGTCAGCACCTTGTCGCACTAAAGCATCTCGCACTGCTTCGGCACGCTTGAGCGACAACTGTTGATTTGTAGCAAGTTCCCCAGTTCGATCGCTGTGTCCAATTATCTTAATATGTTTTTGAGGATATTGAGCCATGAAATTTTTGACACTGGCGATGATTTCTCCATATGTAGAGTCTAATTTTGTGGTTCCTGGCTCGAAGTAGATGCGGCTTGTAATTTTCAGGGGATCTAATTTAACCGTACTGATGACCGACTGAACACCGGGAATTTGCTTCAAGGACTGAGCTATTTTCTGTGTGTCTGCTAGGTCTATAACTGTGCCATCTACTGTAACTTTGCGATCGCCATACCGACTAGAAATAGAAACGCCCGACAAGCGGTTCAAAACAGCGGTGATCCGCTGCACTTCCGCCGCTGCCAAAACAGGATCTGGGGGTACATCTACAGCAACAATTTTATTTTCTAATTTCAGATTGGGTGCAGTTGATGCAGCTATTTTTGCAGCTTTTGCCCGCAATTGTGCATTTGGCAACTGTCCGGTTAACTTGAGAGTGTTGCCTTCAACGTCGGCATTTAAGCGGTAAACCGCTAATTCTGGGGTCGATGCTAAAGCTAAAGCGGCATTTGCTTCGAGGCGGCGGTCAATGCTGCGGTGGTACTGATAAATTCCCCAAGGTACTAAGATTAAGCTCAGGGCTGCTAAACTGATAGCCGCTAGGGCGATCGGGGGTTTTGTTGATTTTTCTTTGTGAAGCGGGTCGAATAAATTTTTTAGGAACGGGTGCAGCGACTCCGGTATAGTACCGGGATCGCCGTTAAACTCGTGGATTTCTTGAGCGTAATTAAGGATCAGATCACTAACTGTTTGCCGCAGTTTTTTGATAAACAAATGTGGCGGTTCTCCTTTAATCACGACTGCCATGTAGCAGTATCCCGCTACTTCTAGCATAATCTTGGAGTCGCCGTATTCAATTTGATTGAGTTCTGAAGCTTCTCCGGGTTCAACGATGCACTCGCTAACAAAGCTGCGAATAGCTGTGAGCATTCCTGCTACCATTTCTGATTCTAACTGGTAGCTTTCTGAGTTTTGAACTTCGGAAATTATCAAGCCAGATGCTTTGTGAATTAAGAATGCTGCTTGGACGGTAAAGGGTACTGATTCTTGGAGGATTAATTCAGCTTCGGAGACTCGTTGTACTTTGGAGCGAATTTTTCTCTGGAATCCTTCGACGCTGATGGCATTGGACACTTTTTCATTGATTGTCTTGATAGCTTCTGCCATGTATCGGGCAATTGTACTGCCAATTACGGGATAGAGGGCATCCACCATAGAGTCGCGTTCGAGTTTTATTTGGGCTGTAATCGCTTTGCCCATTTCCGGGGCGAGGGCCTGGGCGATCGACTCTTGGTCGAGGCGAATTTGCTCTTTAATTGCCAGACCGATTTCTGGGGCGATCGCCTTAGCAATATCCGCTGGCGAATTGACTATTTGTTGAGCAAGTGCGTCGGGAAGCAGCTCAGCTATTGCCGCACTCATTGCCGACTTGTTTTCCTGAGTTTTTGCCCTAATCACTTCGTCAATAATTGGCCCGATCGCCTTGACAACTTCTTCTCTGGAGTCGGCAATTTTGCGGCTGAGAATTTCTGCGATCCAAGGCAGCATCAACTCAATCAACTCTTGGGGTTCGTAGATTTGGTGCTCCAATTTTCCTAATTTATCGTCGATTTTTGCCATCAGGTGGCGCACCCCCGGCAAGTCGTTTTCTGCCAGAAGATTTTTGACTTGCTCGATATCCGACATTTTTGAGCCGAACATCAGATTTTGCAGCCTTTCCATCGCGCTGTCGGCTTCATTTAAGTCTTGTTTAATTTGGCCTAATATTTCTGTCGGCTGTTCTAGTAAGTTTGGGATTTCTAAAGCCGAAGCCATCGCAGCATCTAAATATCCAGTTTCTGGTGGATTTGAGACTGGGGAAACTATGGGGTTATGGGGAATTACCGAGAATTTTGACTCGGTTTCGGGAGGGGAAACATCCTGTAAATGCCGATCGAAGCCGTGGGATTTTTGAGCCTGTACTTCCTGTAGAGAATCTTTCATTGTCAAGTCAGACAACTCTGGGAGTGGCTCTGATTTCTCCTCCAAATCCGGCTGGACGATCGCTGAAACATCTATAGTTTTAGCTGATGAATAGTCTTTTTCCAGTTCTGAAGAGTTGAGTTTGTGAGTAGCGAACAGCAAATTTTTGAACTCGTCTGCAACAGCCAGGGAATCGCCAGACTCCGGTTTGCGATCGCCAGTTTCGGGCAGACTCGCTGCAACTTCCTCTTGCTTTTCTGAAGAAATACCTAACAAATCCATCAACCCGCCGAGAGCCCCAGCTCGATCGTTTTCGCTGCTGCTGTCACCTTCGGGCTCTGCATTTTGCTGGTTTGAACCAGCAATAATTTTGAGATCGACTAACAGATTCAGCAAGGGTTCTAGCTGGGTTGCTGCATCGGCAGCGGACTCGTCAGGTTTAGAAACAAAACCCTCTAACTCATCTTCGTCAGCCGGATTTTCTTTCGGTAAAGCCATGCGTTATTATCCGTGATGGTGGCGCTCCGGCAACAGAAATTCGTTATTTAACTTATTATCAGCAACGCCTTTAAGTTCGGGAACAAATTCTGTTCCTTTGAGCCTCATGCCGAGTTCAAACAGAATTTCTGCCATGTCGTCTCTGGAAACTTTAACATCTCTGAGCATGGAAAAGCGGCGATCTAGTTCTTCAAAAACCTGTGTTTTTAATGTGCGAGTTTCTTCGGAGAGCCGCTCTCTGTTTTGGGAGAGTTCGTTGCGAAGCGAACTGGTTTGATTGTCGATCGCCTCGTCGAGGGCTTCAATGCTGCTGGAGAATTTGCGGTTAACGCGATCGACTTGCTGACGGATGTCTGCGCTTTCTTCTTGGGTGTTTGAGGTGAGCGATTTAACTTTCTTTTCTAACGAATCAACTGCCGCCTTCATTTCTGCCGACAGAACTGTTTTTACTTGTTCGATGCGAGCTTGCATATCTTGCTGCATCATCGACAAGTCGGAATCTATTTTATCGAAGCGATTGTCGTATTCTCTAAGCTGCGCTCCAAAAATTATATCGCGAATCTGGTCGATATTTCCCAGCCGTTCGCGCATTTCTTCTTTAGTTATTTCTGCCATGCTTGTACCTGGAATCTCCAGAGATTGTGAGTTTAAGAAGTGTGCTAGTGATTTACGACAGTTGTTAGTGCACTAGCTTTTTTGAGTGGGCGGGCTTTTATTGTTTGAACTCTCACCCTTGCGTCGGGGATGGAATTTTTGAGAATATTGACTCTAAATATCCTGAGATTCAAATTATTGAGCCAGGTTTTGTCACCACAAATGAATGGCGGTTTGCTATCCTTGCCTTGCAGCAAGCTCACAGAAGCGTAGACTGCTATAAAGCGGGGTAGGTTTTAATGTCTTGACTGACATCTTCAATCATATCGCATCTTGACAGTGCCTCATACCACAGGGCTTGAGCCCCGGCAAAAAGCTGCGGCCGCGATCGCACAGGTCTTATGTATAAGATATAACTCAAAAGCTGCACCGATCGATCGCCGATCGACTCTGAGGGAAGTTTCTTTTCAGCAAAAAGCATTTATGCAGTCGAACTCTGCCCTCTCTCCCTCTCTAACCCTCTCCTCTTGCGATCGCCCTATAACAATTCATAGGGCCCGATCGACAGCGATCGGACCCAATAATAGGAGAGCTTTGTTTTTTTTAACAAACGAGATGTGTTTCCGATTGAGAACTGTTACTTACTAGGGTTTACAACTTGTGCAGCTTTACTTTTAATTTGCAACTACAACTAAGTCTGACTCGACTGCGGTTTGGCTTGACTGCTCGATCGGCAGTTCGCCACTATTCCAAGTTGTGTTCGGTTAATTTCTGCTGCGCCTGGGAATCTAGACCGGAGACACCATGCCTATATCCTCGAACTTTCTTTCTAAATATAGCGACCTCCTTTCTCTTTCTGTCCGGGTGTCTATTATTAAGTTAGCACGAGCTTTCCAAGCAGTAAAGCACTATTTGCAAAACTTGATAGGTCTTTACATTACTAAGTATAATGATATAAATATCCACATAGATGTAAGTTCTATTGCTGCTACATCTTTACATACTTAACTGTTTTTGTCATGTCTATTTCTCCTAAGTTTCTCAGTGGCAGCCAAATCCGCCAAACATTCCTCGACTTTTATGCTCAGCGGGGACATAAAATCTTGCCGAGTGCTTCTTTGGTGCCCGAAGATCCGACTGTGTTGCTGACGATCGCCGGAATGCTACAATTCAAGCCGATATTTCTCGGACAGCGCACCGCCGAATCACCGCGCGCCACGACTTCTCAAAAGTGTATCCGCACCAACGACATCGAAAACGTCGGCCGCACCGCCCGCCACCACACGTTTTTTGAAATGTTGGGTAATTTCAGTTTCGGGGATTATTTCAAGAAACAGGCGATCGCCTGGGCGTGGGAACTTTCCACGGAAGTTTTCGGTTTACCAGCGTCCAATTTGGTTGTTAGCGTTTTCCGAGAAGATGACGAAGCTTTTGCGATTTGGCGCGATGAAATTGGCATTCCGGGCGATCGGATTCAGCGCATGGGAGAAGATGACAATTTCTGGCAATCCGGCCCGACTGGCCCCTGCGGCCCGTGTTCGGAGATTTACTATGATTTCCACCCAGAAAGAGGCGACAATATTGACCTCGAAGATGATAGCAGGTTTATTGAATTCTACAACCTGGTTTTCATGCAGTACAATAAAGATGCAGAGGGCAATTTAACACCGCTGCAAAATCAAAATATTGATACTGGAATGGGACTGGAACGGATGGCGCAAATCCTCCAGAAAGTCCCCAATAATTACGAAACAGATTTGATTTTTCCGATCATTCAATCGGCGGCGGAAATTGCCGGGATTGATTACCACAATAGCGATGAAAAAGTCAAGGTTTCGCTGAAAGTAATTGGCGACCATATTCGGGCTGTGGTGCACATGATTGCGGACGAAATTCGCGCGTCGAATGTGGGCCGGGGTTACATTTTGCGGCGGTTGATTCGCCGGGTGGTGCGCCACGGGCGGCTGATTGGAATTCAGGGCGAATTTACGGTGCGGGTGGCTGAAAGTGCGATCGCCCTTTCGGAAGCAGCTTATCCGAATGTGCGGCTGCGGGAAGCTCAAATTAAGGCGGAATTGGCAAGGGAAGAAGCGCAGTTTCTCAAGACTTTGGAACGCGGAGAGAAGCTGCTGGAGGAAATTGTCGATCGCACAAAACAGCAAACCAACCAACAAATCAGCGGTAAAGATGCTTTCACTCTTTACGATACCTACGGTTTCCCCTTAGAACTGACTCAAGAAATTGCTGAGGAACAGGGAATTACTGTGGATTTAGACGGCTTTGAAGCGGCGATGAAGGAACAGCAAATTCGCGCTAAAGATGCTCGCCAAACAATCGATTTGACGGTGCAGGGTTCTTTGGATAAGTTGGCTGAAACTATCCAGGGAACTGAGTTTGTCGGTTATGCTGAATTGTCGAGTTTAGCTGAGGTGGAAGTTATCTTGGTTGACGGCAAATCTGTGGAGGAAGCAGCCGCAGGCACTGAGGTACAAGTTGTTTTGAACCAAACGCCGTTTTATGCTGAATCCGGCGGACAAATTGGGGATAAAGGTTATTTGAAAAGCGGAGATAATGGTGATGGTTTGTTAGTAAGAGTTGATGATGTGAAGAAGGAATCGGATTTCTTCGTGCATTTCGGCTTTGTGGAACGGGGAACGCTGAGAGTTGGCGATAGTATTACTGCGAAAATTGACAATAGCGGTCGCCGCCGAATTCAGGCCAACCACACAGCAACTCACTTATTACAATCAGCTTTGCGAAAAATTGTGGACGATTCGATTTCGCAAGCTGGTTCGCTGGTATCGTCTGAGAGATTGCGGTTTGATTTCAATTCTCCCCGCGCTGTCACAGCAGAAGAGTTGCAGAAAATTGAGGATTTAGTTAATAGTTGGATTGCTGAGGCGCACGCTGCGGTCGTTGCAGAAATGCCGATCGCCCTTGCGAGAGAAAAAGGCGCGACTGCGATGTTTGGCGAGAAGTACGGCGACGTGGTGCGGGTTATCGATTTTCCCGGCGTTTCGATGGAATTGTGCGGCGGAACTCACGTCAGCAATACGGCAGAAATCGGGCTGTTTAAGATTGTTTCCGAAGCGGGGGTAGCGGCGGGAACTCGCAGGATTGAAGCGGTTTCCGGTCAAGCTGTTTTAGATTATTTGAACGTGCGCGATAAGGTGGTGCGCGATTTGGGCGATCGATTTAAGGCGAAGCCTGAAGAATTGCCGAACCGGATTACTAATTTGCAGAATGAGTTGAAGGATACTCAGAAACATTTGGCTGCTGTGAAGTCGGAATTGGCGATCGCGAAATCCGACCAGTTGCTGAGTGCGGCTGAGGCGATCGGCGAATTCAAAATCATTGTAGCTCAATTGGGAGATGTGGATACGGAAGCGCTGAAAACTGCGGCGGAAAGATTGCAGCAAAAGTTAGGAAATGCTGCGGTTGTTTTGGCATCAATTCCTGAACCGGATAAGGTAAGTTTGGTGGCTGCTTTTAGTCCTGAAGTCAATAAGAAAGGATTGCAAGCTGGCAAGTTTATCGGGGGAATTGCTCAAATTTGCGGCGGAAAAGGCGGCGGGCGGCCGAATTTGGCGCAAGCTGGGGGACGCGATGCAAGTAAGTTGCAGTCAGCGTTGGAAAGTGCTCGCAATTTGTTAGTTGAAGGGTTGGTTAATTAGGAAGAAACTCGGCCGTTGAGACATCCGGCGGTTGAAACTGCGGCTACACAGACAAAACCCGCAAGGCAAGGGTTGAAGATTCCACCCGGTGATTTTTAATCCCCGGATACCCTCTTCGTCCGCGTAGGCGGACATTGTTTGTGTAGCCGCGATTTCCAATCGCCGGGGGCATCATAATCAATTAATCCCTAATCCATCCGTGTATCCGTGTCAAAACCCGTGTCGTGCCATAGTTTGTTTTTCCCCCACAATAAATGTAAAATATCTCAAAAATGAGTAGTCCAATGAACGAAAAACAAACTTATCTCGCCCTGATTCAATCCCTCCTCAATTCCCCAAGGGACGAACAAATCGCGATCCTGCAAAACAATCTCGAACTAATCGATGATAACTTCACCTCAGTTTTGCGCGAGTGGGCTACTCAAACTCTGGCAGAAATTGAGTTTCGCCAAGCTACAAACCTTACTATTAATATTCTTAAGTTCAGTGATTTGATTCAAAAGTTTCCGCTGGGAAGTAAGAGCAGCAATATGGAAATTGCCATTGCAGGCTATGAGGTGGGACTGCAAATTTTTAAGCGAGATACTTATGCCCAAAATTGGGCAGCTATTAAAAATAATTTGGGAGAAGCTTACAGTGACAGAATCAAAGGAGGACGGAGTGAGAATATCGAAAAGGCGATCGCATTTTATGAAGCTGCTTTACAAGTTTACACCCGCGCAGCTTTCCCCGAACAATGGGCCGGTATTCAAAATAACTTGGCTGGTGCTTACAAAAATAGAATCAAAGGAGAATGGGGTGAGAATATCGAAAGGGCGATCGCATTTTATGAAGCTGCTTTACAAGTTCGTACCCGCGATGCTTTCCCGCAAGATTGGGCGATGACTCAAAATAATTTGGCAATTGCTTACAGAAATAGAATCAAAGGAGAACGGGGTGAAAATATCGAAAAGGCGATCGCATTTTGTGAAGCAGCTAGTGAAGTTCTTACTCGCCCTGTTTTCCCGGAACAATGGGCCGCTATTCAAAATAATTGGGCTGCTGCTTACAGTAAGAGAATCGAAGGAGAACGGGGTGAGAATATCGAAAAGGCGATCGCATTTTATGAAGCAGCTAGTGAAGTTCGTACCCGCGATGCTTTTCCGCAAGATTGGGCGATGACTCAAAATAATTTGGCAATTGCTTACAGTCACAGAATCAAAGGAGAACCGGGTGAGAATATCGAAAGGGCGATCGCATTTTATGAAGCAGCTTTACAAGTTCTCACCAGCGATGCTTTTCCCCAAGATTGGGCGATGACTCAAAATAATTTGGCAATTGCTTACAGTCACAGAATCAAAGGAGAACCGGGTGAGAATAT